>NZ_JBHVPD010000001.1:56471-165023 GCF_042887525.1 Kitasatospora sp. NPDC057936 | reverse complement strand
GCGGAATCGGCAACGACGACGGCGAAGCCACCGCCGTACGCGAGGACGCCGACGGATCCGGACCACCCGTCACCGTCACCGAGTTCGTCGGCGTGACCGTCGCGTCGGGGTCCAGCGTGCCGCTCAGCGTCCACGTCCGCGCCTGGCCGGCCGGGATCTCCACCGCCGGGCAGGTCGCGACGCCGCTCGCAATCGGGCATTGCGTGCCACCCGGAGCCGTCATCGTCGGGTTGTCGACCCCGGCCGGGATCGTGTCGGTGACCACGACGTTCCGGGCCCGGGACGGGCCCGCGTTGAAGACGTTGATCTGCCACTGGATCCGCTGCCCGGGCACCACCGGGTTCGTCACCAGCGTCTTGCTGACCTGGAGGGCGGCCTCCGGCGCGGGCGTGGCGGTCGGCGAGGCCACCGCCGTGCGCGTGGAGGCGGACGGGTCGGGACCGCCCGTCACGGTCACCGAGTTGGTCGGCGTCGTGGTCGCGTTGGGGTCGAGCGTCCCGTTCAGGGTCCAGCTCGGCGACGAACCGGCCGGGATCTCCACCGCCGGACAGGTCGCCACACCACCGCTGATCGGGCAACTGGTGCCGTCCGCGTCGGCCTTCATCAATGCGCCGGTGACACCCGCCGGAACGGTGTCCGTGACGACGACGTTGCGCGCCCGCGACGGGCCGTTGTTGGTCACCGTCACCCGCCACTGGATCGGCGCACCGGGCACGACCGGGCTGGTGAGCAGCGCCTTGGAGACGGTCAGGTTCGCCTGCGGCGTCGGGGAGGAGGACGGCGAGGCGACGGCCGTGCGGGCCGTGGCGGACGGGTCGGGACCGCCGGTGACGACGGCCGTGTTCGTGGGGGTCGTGGTCGCGTTCGGGTCCAGCGTGCCGCTCAGTGTCCAGGTGGCGGACGACCCGGCCGGGATCTCCACCGCCGGGCACGTGGCGACACCGTTGCCGATCGGACAGGTGGTCCCGTCGGACGCCGCCATCGAGGCGCCAATGACGCCCGAGGGCACCTGATCCGTCACGACGACGTTCCGCGCCCGTGAAGGCCCGTTGTTCGTGACCGTCACCCGCCACTGGATCTGTGCGCCCGGCACGACCGGGCTGGTCAGCAGCGTCTTCGAGATGGTGAGGTTGGCCTGCGGGCTGGGCGTGGCGGTCGGCGAGGCGACGGCGGTGCGCGTGGAGGCGGACGGGTCGGGACCGCCGGTGACGGTCGCCGAGTTGGTCGGTGTGGTGGTCGCGTCGGAGGACAGCGTGCCGCTCAGGGTCCAGCTGGCGGTGCTGTTCACCGGGATCTCGACGGCGGGACAGGTCGCCGTGCCGTTGGTGATCGTGCAGGAGCCGCTGTCCTGGTCGTTGACCATGGCGGCGCCGGACACCCCGGTCGGGACCTGGTCCGTGACGACGACGTTGCGGGCCCGGGACGGGCCGTTGTTGGTGACCTTCACCTGCCACGTGATCTGCTGCCCGGGGACCACCGGGCTGGTCAGGAGGGTCTTGGAGACCACCAGGTTCGCCTGACCGCCCGGCGGGATGGGGTTGGCGGTGCTGGTGCACTTCGGCGAGCAGTTCGGGTCGGTGGCGCCGCTCGGCGGGGTGACGGTGGCCCGGTTGTCCAACGAGCCGTTCGCGTCCGACGGCACCGTACCGGTCAGCGTGTAGGTCACCTGGCCGCCCGCCGGGATGTCGACCGTCGTGTCGATGTCGCCCGTGCCGGAGGGGGTGCTGCCACAGCTACTGCCGCCGGAGGCCTTGCACGTCCAGGTGAAGGCCTGGATCGCGTTGGGCAGCTTGTCCTTGACCGAGGTGCCGACGGCGTCCGACGGACCGTCGTTCTTCACCACGACGGTGTAGGTCAGCGGCTGCCCGGGCACGTACGGGTTCTTGTCCGGTGTCTTGGTCACCGACAGCCCGGTGGTGACCCGTCCGGGGGTGTCGGCGGTGCTGGAGCAGGTCGGGCCGCAGTTGGCGTCGGTCGTGGCGCTCGGCCTGGTCACCGTCGCGGTGTTCGAGAGCGTTCCGGTGGTGGACGACGGGACGGTGCCGGTGACGGTGTACGTGACCCTGCCGCCGACCGCGATCGTCGCCGTCGTGTCGATGCTGCCGGTACCGCTCGCGTCTCCGCAGCTGTTGCCGGAAGCGGCCGAGCAGGTCCACGTGAAGGCGGAGAGCGCGGACGGCAGGGCGTCCCGGACCGCCGCGTTGACGGCGGGCGCCGGGCCCGCGTTGCTCACCACGACGGTGTAGGTCAGCGCCTGCCCCGGGACGTACGTGGTCGGCGAGGCCGTCTTCTGGACGGACAGGCCGACCTGGGTCACCCACTCGATGACGATCTCGCCGTTGCCGCCGTCCGCGTAGCCGCCGCCGTCACCGATGCCGCTGCCGCTCACGTACTGGGCGTCGGTGCGGCCGCCCGAGGTGCCGCCCACGCCGTTGCCGGTGCTGTTGGTGCCGTTGGAGGTCTGCGTGTTGCCGACTCCGGTGCCCTTGTTGTAGCCGGAGCCGCCGCCGCCCATGCCGTTGGGGTCGAGGGAACCGCCGCGCTGGCAGGCACCGCCGCCGCCTCCGTAGTAGCCGCCGCCACCACCGCCGCCGCCCTCGTACAGTGCTGCGCTGGCGCCGCGGCCGCCCTGGTACTGGCTTCCGGCGCCGGTGGCCGCGCAGGCGGTCTGGGTGGCGCCCGCGCCGCCCGCGGTCTGGGTGCCGCCCCGGCCGGAGGCGGTCGGCTGGTTGTCCTGGCCGCCGTTGGTGCCGCCGCCACCACCGGCCGCCGGGGTCAGGGCGTCGGCGCCGGGCGAGGAGCCGCCGCCACCGCCGGCGATGAGCAGCGGGTTGGTGCCGTAGGCGCCGTTCCACACGGCACTCAGACCGCCGCCGCTGCCGCCGCTCGCCTGGGTCTTGCCCTGGCCGCCCGCGCCGCCGCCGCCGTACGTAGAGCTGGTGCTGTTCATCAGCCCGCCCTGCCCCACGGTGAGGGTGAGGGCCTGACCGGGCGTCACCGCCAGGGTGCCGGTGGTGTAGCCGCCGCCACCGCCGCCGTACTGGCCGGTGTAGTAGGCGCGCGGGGAGCCCGCGCCCCCGGCGCCGAAGACGCGGGCGTACACACTGCTCACGCCGGCCGGCACGGTAAAGGTCTGGTCGCCGCCGCTGTACGTGAACCGTGTGCAGTTGGTGAAGCCGCTGGACGGCGTGCAGGCCACCAGGGCCCGCTGCTCCCCGGGCAGCCCCTGCGGCGCGTACGCGGGCGGGGCGGCGGCGAGCGCGAGCCCGCCCTGGGGCACCAGGCACAGCAGCGCGAGCACGCCCCGCATCGCCGTCGAGAACCGACCGCCGAGCAACGACCTCACCGGAGCCATCCGGCGTCTCCTCTCGCGACCGCGCACCTACGGGCGCAGATGTGCGGGCAACACGACAGTCA
Source organism: Kitasatospora sp. NPDC057936 (assembly GCF_042887525.1). NCBI lineage: Bacteria > Bacillati > Actinomycetota > Actinomycetes > Kitasatosporales > Streptomycetaceae > Kitasatospora > Kitasatospora sp. NPDC057936. The sequence goes on along the minus strand of NZ_JBHVPD010000001.1, from coordinate 161,606 downwards.
CGCGAATGCACGCGTGCGCGATCAGAGATAGCCGAGGTAAAGCGCAAGTAAGGACAACCGTGGATCGTGTCATCGTATTTTCGGACCAAGATCCGCGCTTTCGGCCCACAGCCGGACACCGTTCGGCGCAGCATGCGGGCGGGGGCGGAAACGGAGGTGGGCCGGTCCGCCGGGACCGGCCCACCACGATGAAGGAGCGTCAGCCGAAGGCCGGCACCGTGTCGAGGATCGCCAGGCGCGCGTTGGCCGTCTTGATGCTGCCGCAGAGCACCTGCGCGCCGCCGATGCGGTAGTCCTCGCCGCTGCCGGTGGCCTTGATGACGGCACCCTGGAGGGTGTTGTACTGCTTGTCCTGGAGGTCGTCCTTGCGCAGGTCGCGGACGACGATGAGCTTGCGGACGAGGTCGCCGGCGCCCTGCTGGGTGGCGAGGGCCTTCTTCTGGTCCTCGGGCAGCTTCGCGAAGGCCGCGTCGTTCGGGGCGAAGACGGTGACGTTCTCCATCGAGTCGAAGATGTCCTTGGCCTTGGCCGTCTTGACCAGCGCGGACAGCTGCGAGAGGTCCTTGGTCTGGTCGACGGCGGTCAGCACGGGTGTGCCGCCCATCGCGTCGAGGCTGCCGGGGCCCTGACCGGGCATCGCCGCGCAGGCCTGGCCGAAGGCCTTCTCCGGCGGCGGGGGTGCGACGGCCACCGGGCCTGCCCCGCCGACGCCGACGCCGCTGCAGCCGGCGAGCGGGGCGAGGGCGAGCGCCAGGGCCGCGAGGAGGGCGGGGCGGTGGGTGCGACGGCTCATGCGGAGGTCCTCCTGGGGGGAACCGGTCGAATCGTGCCGGATACGCCCAGATGGTGACATCGCGCCGGGCCGCCGCCCGGGAGGTAGGGCCCGCACCGCACCGCCCGTCACCCGTGCGGCGCCGTCGGCCGTCAGAGGTGCTTGAAGTCCTCGATGGCCGTCCGGACCACCTGGTTCAGCTCGTCGCTGCCGGCGTGCCCGGAGTCCTCGATGATGTGGAGGCGGGCGTCCGGCCACGCCTTGGCCAGTTCCCAGGCCGTGTCCGGCGGGCCGCCCATGTCGTGCCGCCCGTGCACCAGGACGCCCGGGATGCCGGCCAGCTTGTGGGCGTCGCGCAGCAGTTGGTCGGGCTCCAGCCAGGCGCCGTTGCCGAAGAAGTGGGCGCAGATGCGGACGAACGCGATCCGGTCGTCGACCTCGCGGTTGCTGTACATGCCGGGGCTGTTGTTGGGCTCGCCCGAGATGACGGCGTCCTCCCAGGCGAGCCAGTCGGCGGCGGCCTTCTCCCGGACGGCCCGGTCGGGGTTCTCCATGAGGCGGGAGTAGGCGGCGAGCAGGCTGCGCCAGTCATCGCCGAGGGCGGCGCGCTCGTCCTCGGGGACGCCGTCGCGGAAGCGGTCCCAGGCCTCGGGCTGGAAGCGCCGGGCGCCCTGGTAGAGCCACTGGGTCTCGGCGGGCCGGGTCGTCGTGATGGCCGCGACGACGATCTGGGTGACGCGTTCGGGATGCTGCTGCGCGTAGGCGAGGAGGAGGGTCGAGCCCCAGGAGGCACCGTTGAGCAACCAGCGGTCGATGCCGAGGTGTTCGCGCAGCCGTTCCATGTCGTCGATCAGGTGCTGCGTGGTGTTGAGGCTCATGTCGGCGGCCGGGTCGCTGGCGTGCGGGGTGCTGCGGCCGCAGTTGCGCTGGTCGAAGCGGATGAAGCGGTAGCACTCCGGGTCCCAGGAGCGGGCGGGCCTGCGCATCGCGCCGGCTCCGGGCCCGCCGTGGACGTTGAGGGCGGGCTTGCCCTCGGGGTTGCCGAGCTGTTCGTAGTAGATGCGGTTGCCGTCCCCGGTGTCGAGGAATCCGGTGTCGTAGGGCTCGGTCGGAGGATAGAGATCAACCATAACCGTCGAGCCTACGGCCGACGGGGGTCGAACTCATCCGATTTGTTTCCGACTTGACGGTGAGTCAGGAGAGGATCAGGAGCGGATCAGGAGCGGCCCAGCAGGTCGTCCAGCTCGGCGGCGAAGAGCAGCGCGGGATCGAAGCCCATCCCGGTGAAGTGCCCGGCGAGCTCCAGGGACAGGACGCCGTGCAGGCGGGTCCAGAAGGACAGCGCCCGGTGCAGCACCTCGGGCGGGGCCGGGTGCCCGCCGTCCCAGGCGCGGTGGTCGGCGAGGTGGGCGTCGAACGCCGTCGCGGGCCCCTCCGGCGCGAAGGCCGTCCAGGCGTCGAGGAGGACCGCCATGATCTCGCCCGAGACGGCGGTGGTGTCGTCGGGGGCGTGGTAGCCGGGGACGGGGGTGCCGTAGATGAGGAAGTACCGGTGCGGATCCTCCAGCGCCCACGCGCGCAGCACGTGCGCCAGCCCCGGCAGGTCGGTACCCGCGGCGGCGGCCGCACCGAGGGTGTCGGCGAGTCCGCGGTAGGCGTCCCGGACGAGCTCGGTGATGAGGTCGTCCCGGCTGGCGAAGTACCGGTAGAGCGCCGGCCCGCTCACGCCCATCCGCTTGGCGATCGCGTTGAGCGAGAGCGCCGAGGCCCCGGCCGTGGCGATCTGCTCCCAGGCGTGCTGCTTGACCTCCGCCCGCACCTGCGCCCGGTACCGCTCCCGCGGGGTGTCCGCACCGGTCGTCGCCATGGCCGCCCAGCTCCCGTCGCTACACGCTGAAGGTTTCGCTAGAAGCTATCACGACCACTGTGCGCCGGCAGGCGCCACAGGATCCCTTGACCTGTCGCCCGCCGAGAGTTAGAACTTATAACGACAGCGAGTGGCTATGCCGCTCACGATGGCCACTCACCCAATCGTTGGAGGAGCACCATGCCCAGCCTTCGCACCGCCCTGGCCGGCGCCGCCGTTGCCGCGAGCCTCCTCGGCGTCGTCGCCTCGCCCGCCTCTGCCGACTCCGCCCGGAGTTCGCTGACGTGTCGCGGAGAGGGCGTCGACCCGAGGGCCGCCGTCCGCTATCGGGCCTCGACCGTCGTGCACGCTTCGCTCGGCACCGTCTGGCGGCTGCAGACCGACGTCGAGGGCTGGCCCTCCTGGCAGGCGGCCGTCGGTTCGGCGGAGCGGCTCGACGGCGGGGTGCTGCGGCGCGGGTCGGCGTTCCACTGGACGACGCCGATTCCGCCGAACCCCGCGACCACCGCGACCGGCCTGGACATCACGTCGACCGTCCGGCAGATCCGGCCCGGCGCCTGCATCCGCTGGACCGGGCCCGCCGTCGCCGACGGGCTGCGGATCGACGGCGTGCACGTGTGGAACGTCGCGGAGGTCGACGGCGGGGTCCTCGTGGGCACGGAGGAGACCCACACCGGCGCCCAGGTCGACGCCGACGTGCCCGCCGCGACGGCGATCCTCCGGGCCGGGCTCGACGCCTGGCTGCACGACCTCAAGGCCGCGGCCGAGGCGCAGGACGACTGAGCACCCCCGGTCCGGGCCCCCGGTCCGGGCCCCCGGTCCGAGCTACGCGGCCTCGCCCGCCGCCTCGGGCCGGGGCATCAGCGCGTCCCACAGCGGCGTCGACTCGCCGCGGTTGCGGGCGCTGAACTCCTGCCAGTACGAGCTCGCCCACGCCGTGATCGACGTCGCACCGCGGCTCGCCGACATCCTGACCGGACTCCTCCGGGGGTACCGCGCGGGAGCGTAGGGCGGGAAGGACCTCCCGGGTACGCGCACTAGACTCACCGCGGCCGCGCCGTGGAGGGCGGTCGTACCCGTGCGTTGTGAGCGAAGGAGCGTCCGGCCGCCCATGGCTGACGAGACCGCCGTCGAGGCCCGGCCGCCCCGGCCGCGGCCGGTCGAGGAAGAAGCACCCGGCGAACGCGGCCGTCGGATCGGCTCGCTCGGACTGCTCGTCGTCGGCATGCTCGCCGTGCTCGTCGGGCGGCAGGTCCTCGGTGACCGGACGGGGCCCGCGTGGCTGGAGGCGTGGGGGGCCGTGTTCGTCGCCGTCTGCGTACAGGCGCTGCCGTTCCTGCTGCTCGGCGTGGTGCTGTCGGCCGCGATCGCCGCGTTCGTCCCGGCCCGGTGGCTCGAACGGGCGTTGCCGCGCAACCCGTTGCTCGCCGTGCCGATCGCGGGCGCGGCCGGGGTCGTGCTGCCCGGCTGCGAGTGCGCGTCGGTGCCGGTGGCCGGGCGGCTGATCGCCCGTGGGGTGGCTCCGGCGGCGGCGCTGGCGTTCCTGCTCTCCTCGCCGGCCGTCAACCCGGTCGTGCTCGTGGCGACCGCCGTCGCCTTCCGGGGGCAGCCCGAGCTGGTGGCCGCGCGCTTCCTGGCCTCGCTGGCCACCGCCGTGGCGATGGGGCTGCTCTGGTCGCGGTTCGGCCGCCCGGAGTGGCTGCGGCCGAAGCCGGCGCCCGGCGGCCCGACCGGCCTGCCCGCCTTCCGGGCCTCGCTGGAGCACGACTTCCTGCACGCCGGCGGTTTCCTGGTGATCGGCGGGATGACCGCGGCCACCCTCAACGTCGCCGTGCCGCGCGGCCTGCTCGGCGACCTGGCCGGACTGCCCGGCGTCTCCGTCCTCGTACTCGCCGTGCTGGCCGTGCTGCTCGCCGTCTGCTCGGAGGCGGACGCCTTCGTCGCCGCCGGACTCACCGGCTTCTCCACCACCGCCAAGCTCGCCTTCATGGTCGTCGGGCCGATGGTCGACGCCAAGCTCATCGCCCTCCAGGCCGGCACCTTCGGCCGGGCCTTCGCGTGGCGCTTCTGCGCCGCCACGTTCGTCGTCGCCGTCACCGCGGCGTCCCTGACCGGGTGGTGGCTCCTGTGAGGCGCGAAGTCCGGGCGCTGCTGCACGTCCTGCTCGGGGCGGCGGTGCTGCACATCTCGCTCTTCAGCGAGCTGTACCTGCGGTACGTGCGCAAGGAGCTGCGGCCGTACCTGATCGCGAGCGGCCTGCTGCTCGTCGTGGTCGGGCTGGTCGGTGCGGCCGTCGCCGCACAGGAGTTGCTGCGCCCCGGTCGGCGCACCGGGGCCGAGGACGGGCACGACCACGGCCACGGCGCTCCCCGCACCGCGTGGCTGCTGCTCCTGCCCGTCCTCGCGATCTACCTGCTCCAGCCCCGGGCACTGGGAGCCTTCACCGCGCAGCACTCGGACAGCACCGCCGCCGAACCCGCCGACCCCGCAGGCGGATTCGGGCCGCTGCCCGCGAACGGGCCGGTCGCCCTGCGGCTCGCCGACTTCGACGCCCGCGCCGTCTGGGACACCAGCGGTTCGCTCAAGGGACGGCAGGTCCGGCTCACCGGGTTCGCCACGCCCGGCCCCGGCGGCGGGAGTTGGTACCTCACCCGGCTGACCATCACCTGCTGCGCCGCCGACGCGCAGACCAGCAAGGTCGAGGTCCACGACGTCGACGCACCGCCCGAGGGGACGTGGGTCGAGGTGACGGGCACGTGGCAGCCGGACGGGCGGAGCGGTGCCGTGCCCGCCCTCGCCGCGGACCGCGTCCGCCGCATCGCCGAACCGGGAGACCCGTATGAGTGAGCACCCGTCGGAACCGGCGGCACGCGTGCAGCCCCGGCGCGGTGCGGCGGCCGTGCTCGCGCTCGGCGTCGTCGCCGCGCTCGCCTTCATCCCGTCCGTCCCGGACCGCCACGGCGGGCAGGCCGCACCACCCGCGGCGGACGCGCCGGCCGTCACCGTGCTCGGCGACGGCTCGACCTCCGACACCGGCCCGCAGCCCGGGCAGCCGACTCCCGTCCGGCTCGGACCGGGTGAGCGGCCGCCACAGTTCGTCGTCTTCTCCTTCGGCTCCCCCGCCGAGGGCGACGGCCACCTCTTCTCCCGCGCCCGCGGAGCGGCCAGGGCGAACGGCGCCGACGTCACGTTCTTCCTCCGTGGCGTGGACCTGCTCCCCGCCTCCGTCCGCTGGCAGTACCAGCCGCCGCAACACGAGGTCGGCGCCGCCGCCGTCCCCTTCCCGGCCGACGGGGAGGTACGGGCCACGCTCCAGCAGGTCGGCCGCGCGTGGCTGGACGGCGACGAGATCGCCGACGGCTTCATCGGACAGTTCTGCGGGCCGAAGGGCGGCCGGGACTGGTCGACGGCCGACTGGCGGAGCGAGATCGGCCAGGGCTACTCGATGGTGAACTTCTGGAAGACCGGGACGGGCTTCGCCGACCTGCCCCCGCTGCCGTTCGACTACCAGACGGAGCTCGTCGGCGGCCGGGCGCCGTGCCTGGAGGGCCGGGAGAACCTGCTTCCCGCCGAGCAGGACGCCGGCTGGCGCTACGACGTGGGCTCGCGGGACGACACCGCGCGCTGGCCGGCGCGGACGGACGGGATCTGGGAATTCCCGCTGCTCGCCACGGACCGGACGCCGCAGGCGTACCGCAGCGCCTTCGACCGCGCCTACCGGGGCACCCGCGCACCGCTCGTCCTCGACACCGACCTGGGCTCCGGGGACGACGCCGGGCTCCAGGCCGCCGAGGCGGCGATGAAGGACCTGTGCCACCGCGACGGCGTCCGCTGCGTGTCCTTCCGTCAGCTCGCCGACTGGCTCGACGCCCAGGACCCCGCCGTCCTCGCCCGCCTCCGCACCCTCGCGCCGACGGACGCACCCGACCCGGCCGCCGTGGCGGGACGTTAGCGCACAGGGCTCACGCCCAGAGGTGCTCCCCGAGCACGGAGCCCTCCCGGGCGCCGGGCAGGACGTAGGCGACGGCGGAGGCCGTGTGGTCCAGGAACGGGTTGAGGGCGTCGCGCGCGGCGAGGCGGGTCTGGACACGGGTGAACTGGGCGGGGTCGCGCATGAAGGCGCAGAAGAGCAGGCCGCGGTCGGTGGGGCCGTCGTCGTAGCTGTAACCGCGGCGCAGCATGCGGGCGCCGCCGTCGAGGCGGGGGCTGGAGAGGCGGACGTGGGCGGTGGCGGGGATGACGTAGGAGCCGTCGGGGTTCTTGGCGTAGATGTCCGGGTCCTCGTGCTCGGTGGTGCCGGTGAGCGGGGCGCCGTCGGTCGCGCGGCGGCCCATCGCCTGGTCGCGGCGCTCCGCGGGGAGGGCGGCGAAGGCGGCGGTGTCCATGCGGATGCGGCGGTAGACGAGGACGGTGCCGTTCTCGTGCGGGCCGGGCGGGCCCCAGACCCACTGGCGGGCGGTCTCGTCGTCGGGGTTGGCCGTGCCGTCCTTGAAGCCGAAGAGGTTGCGCGGGGTGACGCCGGAGGGTGTGGGCGGCAGGAATCCGGACTGCGACCAGCGGGGCGTGGCGCCGGCGGCACGGGTGGCCGCGGCGACGAGTTCGGCGGCGACGGCCAGGGTCCAGCGGTCGTCGGCGCACAGTTGCAGGAGCAGGTCGCCGCCACTGCGCGCCGGGTCCAGGTGGTCTCCGGGGAAGGGCGGCAACTCCCCGAGGGCGGGCGGGACGTCGAGGCCCAGCCGGGACGCGATCGCGGGGCCCACGCCCACCAGTGACGTGAGTCGGCTCCCGGCGCCGCGGTCCAGGCGCGGGTCGGGCGGCAGGTCGGAGACGGCCCCGGAGAGGACGCGGGTCAGCTCGGCGAGGAGGGCGCGCAGGGCCTCCCGGTCGGCGGCCGGGGAGTTCTGGGGCAGGTCGAAGGCGAGGAGTTGGGTCGCCTCCTGCTGAGGGAACGTCAATCCTGCTTGCCGGACGCCGTGGAAGGGCGTCGGAGCGGGCGGGCGTGCCACCGGGCGGCCCGACTCGACCTCGCCGCTCGCCAGTTGACCGGCCGCCGCTCCGACACCCGCGGCGAGCACCGCACCGGCCGCGAACAGCGCCCTGCGCCGGCCGAGCCCGGGGGCGGCATCGCGGTCCGGTTGCTGCGCGTTTTCCGGTTCGGTGGGCATGCGCGCTATTGGAGACGATAGAACACTGACTATGCAACTCCTCTCCTCGGGACGTGTGTTCGCCGCGCTGCTGGCAGCCACCGCGCTGGCGGCCGCCGGGTGTTCCTCCGCAGGCTCCGGCTCCGACGCCGCGAAGCATCCGGCCGGGAGCGTGCTGCGGGTGCCGCAGGACTTCCCCACCGTCCAGAAGGCCGTCGACGTGGCCCGCGACGGCGAGACCGTCCTCGTCTCCCCCGGCGTCTACCGCGAGAGCGTCCGCGTCACCAAGGCGCGACTGACCCTCCGGGGCACCGACCGCAACGGCGTCGTCCTCGACGGCGGCCTCAAGCTGGTCAACGGCGTCACCGTGACCGGGCCCGGCTCGGTGGTCGAGAACCTCACCGTCCACGGCTACCTCGCCAACGGCGTGCTGTTCACGGGCGTCACCGACGAGAAGCTGCAGCAACACGGCGCCGGCGGTTCCGCGTACGACCCCCTGGACACCGCCCGCTTCCCGGTCGTCCAGGGCTTCCGCGCGAGCCGGGTGACGGCGTACGGCAACGGGCTGTACGGCATCTACGCGTTCGACGCGCGCGGCGGCGTGATCGAGGACTCGTACGCCTCCGGGCAGGCCGACTCGGGCATCTACGTCGGGCAGTGCAAGCCGTGCGACACGCTGGTGCGCGGCAACACGGTGGAGCGCAACGCCGTCGGCATCGAGCTGACGAACGCCTCGGACGGGCTGTCGGTGCTGGGCAACCGCGTCGTCGGCAACCGGGTCGGCATCACCGTCAACTCCAACGACCTGGAGGCGCTCGCCCCGCAGCACGGCGCGGTGATCGCCGGGAACGTCGTCGCCGACAACAACGCCTCCGACACCCCCGAACAGGCGGACGGGGGCTTCGGCATCGGTATCGGCATCGGCGGCGGTACGGCCAACCTGGTTCGGCGCAACCTCGTCCGGGGCAACCGCGCGGCCGGCGTGATCGTCACCGACCCGGCCGGGCACCCGGCGAGCGGCAACCGCGTCGAGGGCAACCGCACCGACGGCAACGGCGCCGACCTCGTCCTGGCCTCGGCCGACCCGGGCAACTGCTTCGGCGGCAACCAGCCCGCCGTCCAGAGCCCGGACGGGCTGGAGGGCCTGGCGGCGTGCGGTGCCCAGGGCCGCGGGCCGGTGCCCGGCGGGCGGGCGGCCCCGGTCCAGGCGCCGCCCGGTGTGCCGTTCAGCCAGGTTGCCGCGCCGCCCGCGCAGCCGTCGCTGCCGGACCCGTCCGCGCCCGGCCGCCCGGCCACCGGCCTGCCGGGGGCGGTGGACGCGGACGCGTACCCGCTGCCGACCGACGTCACCGCCGTTCCGCCGCAGCCGAGTTGATCCCACCAGCCGCCACGCCGTCGCCGTCCGGGTGACGGGCAGCCCGTGCACGCCGTAGATCCGCATGGTCGTCCTGAGCTGCACCTCCTCGGCGGGGACGGCGAGTCGGAGGCCCTCGGTCGCGGCGTGCGGGCGTGCGGCCCCGAGGAGCCGGGCACCGGGGCGTGCGTCAGCCGGTGAGCCACGGTGCTTCGGGGAGCTTCGCCCCGCCGTCGCGCCCCCTGAACTCGACGGCGGTCGGCGTGCCGAGCCCCGGCAGCCGCATCGTCACGCGGCGCAGCGTGCCGTCGCCGTCGACCCAGTACGTGAGGGGCGAGCGGCCGCCGTCGGGGGCGGCGCCCTGGGCGCGGGGGCCGGCGAAGCGGTCGTAGCCGCGGCCGTCGATGCGGTCCGGGCCGAGCCAACGGGCGCCGGACTGGGCGAGCAGGAGCGGGTTGTCGGGCCGGTCCGCGCCGAGCTGGACCATCAGCTGGAGGCCGGAGTCCAGCGGGTCGGCCGTGTAGGTGCGCGGCGACCAGCCGGAGCGGGGGACGTGTTCGGCCTGCTCCCAGAACTCGCCCTTGTCGCCGGTGGGTTCGGGGGCGAGGCCGAGGCCACCGGTGTCCCAGACGATGAGGCCGCGGTCCGGCTGCGCGCCGGGCCCGGTGGTCGTGTAGCGGCCGACGCCCCGGCGGGTCCGGTAGTCGACGACGCCCTCGACGCGGATCTCCACTCCCCCGCCCTCGGCCGCGGTGAGGACCACGCCGACCGGACTGACCTGGTAGAGGTTCAGTCGCGACAGGGCGAGCCTGGACGCCTCGTCCGTGGTGACCGGCCGCTCCGCCGTCCCGTCGGAGACCGTCCGGTAGGCGACGAATCCGCCGGCGGCCAGGGCGCACACGACGACGGCGACGAGTGCTCCGAGCCGGAAGCGGCGTGGTTTGCGGGGCATGCGGCTGCTTTCCCTCTCAGGTGAGTCACGCCCGTCGGGCGGGTCTCCCGGACACCTCCGGGAGACCCGCCCGATCGAGCCCTTCCGGACCGTCAGCGCCTGGACCTGCGCCTGCGGGTCAGCACGAGCAGCGCCGCGCCGAGGGCGGTGAGCACCACCGCACCGGCCACGGCCGGCAGGAGCGCCCCGCTCGCGCCGGTGCCGGGCAACGTGCCGGGCACCGGGCGGGGTGCGGCCGGCGGCAGCGGGTAGTCCGGGTTACCGGGGTTGCCGGGGCTACCGGGCACGGCCGGGCCGGTCTGCGCCGGCGGCGAGGACGGCGAGGACGGCGAGGACGGCGACGGCGTACCGGTCGGCACCGGAGTCGGCGTCGGCGTGGATGTCGGTGTGGGCGTGGGCGTGGGCGTCGGGGTGGGCGTCGGGATGAGCCGGTTGACCATCGTCACCGAGACCCCCGCGTCGAGGTTGTCCGCGGTCAGCACGAGCGGTGCGGACACCGACGGGTCCGGCGCGGAGTAGCCGTCCGGCGGGCTCACCTCCTGCCAGTAGTACGTCCCGGGTGTGCCGCTGCCCTGGCACACGCCGTCCGCCCCGGTGGTGCAGGGCTCACCGACGGGCGTGTCCGGCTTGTCCCCGGCGGTCTGGAGGCCGTCCGTGCCGTTGCTCTCCTTCCAGAGGCGGAACGTGGCCCCGGCCAGCGGTTTGCCGTCCTGGTCGTTCTTGACGACCCGCAGGACGCCCTCCTGCTGCCGGTAGCCGAAGTCGTACGTGTGGTCGTTCTCGCCCGGTCCGCCGGTGGTCAGCGACCGTTCGGGGAACCTCGCCCCGGCCGGGACGACGCCCTTGGAGTCGATGAAGTGGTTGTCCCCGACGTCGGCGGCGGTGGGCACCCACTGGTAGAGGGGGCCGCCCTTGGCGTAGTCCGCCGGGTTGTCGATCCGGATCGTGTACTTCGTCCGGGGTTTGAGGCCGCCGGTGACGTCGGAGTCGTCGAAGTAGTACTCGCCCCGCGTCGTCGTCCTCGTGGTGCCGACGACCTTGCCCGACTCGTCGTAGAGGTTGACGGTGGCGCCCGGGACCGGGCGCTGACCCGGGTTCTGGATGCCCTTGCGCTCGGGGTCGTACCAGACCCGGTTGCCGATCTGCAGCGGCGCCCGGTCGCACAGGACCTCCAGGTCGCCCATGGAGGCGCCCTTGCCGAACGGCGCGTTGTCCCTGGGCGGGTTGAGCCGGAAGCCGAGCTGCGGGTCCTGCTTGCCGTCCGCCCGCTGGAGGAACGACGTGCCGTACCCGAGGGCGGTGTGGTTGGGGTCGAAGGCGGAGACCGCGATGGTGTCCTCGACCTTGGAGAGCGCCATGCCGGCGAACGCCGTGTTGTGGTGGCCCACCCCGGCCCAGGCGGTGTCGAAGAACCGGTTGCCCCGGGGGGCGAGGCCGCAGCCGCCGTTGGTGTCCAGCACGTAGGTGCCGTGCACCGGACAGGCCTTGTTCAGGTCGCCGCCGGACATGACGCGGGCGGGGGCGCCCGGCCCGACCGCGCCCGGCGCGCGGTCGGCGAAGCGGTCGCGGAAGGCCAGCAGCATCGACCCGTCGGTCTCGAAGCCGATCTCGCCCAGCTCCGGCTCGGGGTTGGCCATGGTGCCGAGACCGCACGGACGGCCGTTCTGCGCCGTCGGGTAGGTGCTCGTCCACGGGAACCAGCCCGCGCCGTCGCAGGGGCCCGAGCCCACGGTGGACTTGCGCGGGTAGTCCAGCGGCTGGTCCAGCACCGGCTTGCCGAACGCCCCGGTGCCGAGGTCGAACGGCAGGACCACCGCGCGCACGTCGGTGAGCTTCCCGGTGGACTCGCCGGAGCACACCCCGCCGAGGTATCCGGTGCCGTCCTGGAGGCCGAGGCCGAACGGGCGCCAGTCCCCCGCCGCCGGGCAGCCCGGGTCGGGGATCGGGTAGGCGGCCGACGGCGCTCCGGCGCTCGGGACGGTGGCGTCGTAGCGGTACAGCTTGCGGTCGTCGAGGTTGACGACGAACAGGTCCTTGCCGTCGTCGGTGATCTTGATGCCGCCGAGGCTCTCCTTGCCCGGCGCGTCGACGAAGGCGTCGTCCGTGCCGCCGCCGTGGACGCTCGTGCCGGCGTCCGGGACGGTGGTGAACAGCGTCGTCGTCTTCTGCGCGAGGTCGGTGACGTAGATCGCGCCCGCGCCGCCCGGACCGTACCCGGTGGTGCGCTTGGCGACCGCCGAGGAGAACACCCGCCGGTCGGCCTTGTTCCACGCGATGCCGAACAGCGTGCCGGTCTCGGCGTTGGTGGCGATGGTCGTGGCGTTCACGCCCTCGCCGTCCTGGCCGCGCGCGCTGTACGGGAAGGAGACCAGCGTGCGCTGTGCGCCGCCCTCGCGGGCCATGGGCTGGCACGTCGTCACCAGCGGCGCGTTCTTCTGGCAGTAGTCACCGGGGTTCCACAGCCCGGTGGTGTAGGACACGTTCCTGCCGCCGGAGAGGTCGACGAACTCCTCGTTGCTGCTCAGCCGGCCGGGCGCGCCGTCCAGCCCCTGACGGGAGGCGAAGGCCGGGAACAGCACGCCCGGCTTCGGATTCACCACCTGCACGCGGTACTTGCCGCCGGTCGCCTTGCTCGTGGCCGGCGCGAGCGTCACCATGCCGTTGGCCGCGGTGGTGCCCTCGACGCCGACGCCGACGTCGTCCGTCAGCGTCACCTTCACGCCCGCGATGCCCGGCTCCAGCGCGGACTTGTACACGCCGCTCGTGTCCACGGCCCGGACCACCCGGACCGTCACGGACCCGTCGCCCGTCTGCGGGAACGCGGCCGGGGCCGCCAGCAGCGAGCAGCCGCCCACCCCGACGGCGAGCACCGCGACGCTGCCCGCCGCGCGGCGGGCGGATCTGCGCGCGCGGCCCCGGCCCGGTCCGCGCGCGGTGCCGTTGGGCTCTTCGTCTGTCGTCGTCATCCCCTGCTCTCATCGTCCAGAAGGGCGCTGCGGCCCTTGCTCGTTGGAGAGTTCACGGGGTGGCGGGAAACCGCCATCCTTAACGGGAGCTTAAAGCGGCTTGACGCAATCAGGATGAAGAACGGGAACTTTGACGGCTCATAAGACAGAGCCCGGAGCCACCGTCGAACACTTCCGCGAATAGACACATCTCCCCCGGCACTTGTTCACACACGCCGAATGGCGACTCCAAGCGCTTCTTTGAGGCCGCCAAAGCTTCCCCAATATGCGACAAACCGGGCAGAGTTGACCTAGTGTCAGATGTTTGCAAAGTGGCTGGTGCGACGACCGGGAAGATCTTGACACCCCTCCGGGACGGCGGTTTCACTGACAGCGCTCCTCCACCGGAGCCACATCTTCCCGAGCCGCACCGGCGGCCGGACGCCCGCACCGAGATCACCCCCGCAGCGAGATCACGTCCTCACCGGGATCCCGCACGTTTGCGCTCGATAGCACCAGGAATGGGAGAAGCCAGATGGGGAGCGGACAGAACACCGACGGTGGCTGTTGTCCCGGCGAGTCACCCGAAGCCAATGAACCATTCCCGCTGACCGAGATCCAGTACGCGTACTGGGTCGGGCGCGGGCCCAATTTCGTCCTCGGCAACGTCGCGCCCCACGCCTACTTCGAGCTGGAGGGCCGCCGGCTCGACCCGGACCTGCTGAACCGCACCTGGCGCCGCCTGCTGGAGCGCCACGGCATGCTGCGGGCCGTCGTCCACGAGGGCGGCGAGCAGCAGATCCTCGCCGAGGCCCCGCCGTTCGAGATCGCCTTCGAGGACCTGTCCCAGGTGCCCGCGGAGGAGGCGCAGGCCCGGCTCGCCGAGGTCCGCCTGGACCTGTCGGAGCGGGTCTACGACCCCTCCGTGTGGCCGCTGTTCGACATCCGGCTGACCCGCCTGCCCGAGCACGACCGGCTGCACGTGAGCCTCGACCTGCTCATGGTCGACCTGGCCAGCATCGCCGGGCTGTTCAGCGAGTGGAGCGCGCTCTGCCGCGACGAGCGGGCCGAACTCCCGCCGGTCGACGTCTCCTTCCGCGACTACGTCCTCGCGCTGGAGAACGGCACCCAGTCGCCGCGGCACAAGCGCTCGATGGAGTACTGGGTCTCCCGCGCCGAGGAGCTCGCCCCGCCGCCGGAGCTGCCGCTGGCCAAGCCCCCGGCGCGCATACCCAAGCCGCGCTTCACGCACCGCGAGTACCACCTCCCGCCGGAGCTGTGGCAGCGCTTCCAGGAGCGCTCGGAGGAGGCGGGCCTGACCCCGACCGCCGTACTGGCGACGGTCTTCGCCGAGACCCTGCGGATGTGGAGCGGCACGCCGAAGTTCGCACTGAACCTCACGCTCTTCAACCGCCTGCCGCTGCTCCTCGCCGAGAACGCGAAGGGCCACCGCACCGTCCACCCCCACCTGCAGAACCTGATCGGCGACTTCACCTCGATCTGCCTCCTGGAGATGGACACCACCGGCGACCTCCCCTTCGAGGACCGCGTCGCCCGCACCCAGACCCAGCTCCAGCAGGACCTGCGCCACCGCTACGTCAGCGCCCTGCACGCGCTGCGCGAGCGGCGCCGGCGCGGCCTGCAGACCAACTTCGAGACCATGCCGGTCGTCTTCACCAGCGGCCTCGGCACCGTCGCCGACGTCTCCGGGCCGATGGCCTACTTCGGCGACATCACCTACCGGCTCAGCCAGACCCCGCAGGTGTGGCTGGACCACCAGGTGGTCGACTTCACCGGCTCGCTGGACCTCACCTGGGACGCCGTCGAGGAGCTCTTCCCCGAAGGACTCCTGGACGACATGTTCGCGACCTACACGGCGGCGGTCCGCGCGCTCGCCGAGGACGACGCGGTCTGGACGGCCGGCCCCGCCCTCGCCCTGCCCGCCGGCCAGGCCACCGAGCGCGACGGCGCGAACGACACCGCGGGCGAACTGCCCGGGGGCCTGCTGCACCAGGGCCTGCTCAAGGGCGCCGCCGAGCACCCCGAGCGGCCCGCCGTGATCCACGGCACCGGGACGGTCACCTACGGCGGCCTCGCCGCACAGGCCGCGTCCGTCGCCGAGCGGGTCCGCCGCACCGCCGACGGCACCGGTCTGCGCGACCGCCTGGTCGGCATCACCCTGCCCAAGGGCCCGGACCAGGTCGCCGCCGCCCACGGCGTGCTGCTCGCCTCGGCCGCCTACCTGCCCGTCGGCCCCGCGCTGCCGCCCGCCCGCCGGTCGACGCTGCTGACCGACGGCGAGGCGCTCGCCGTCGTGACGGACGCCGCGCACCTGGACGCGCCGGACTGGCCCGAGGGCCTGCCGAGGCTGGACGTCGAGGGCGCCGCCGACCCGGCCGCCCCGGCGGACGCCGCCCGGCCCGAGGACCTCGCCTACGTCCTCTACACCTCCGGCTCGACCGGGCGCCCCAAGGGCGTCATGATCGAGCACCGGGCCGCGCTCAACACCGTCGCCGACATCAACGAGCGCTTCGGCGTCGGCCCCGGGGACCGCGTGTTCGGCCTCGCCGACCTCGGCTTCGACCTCTCGGTCTACGACCTCTTCGGCACCTTCCTCGCCGGCGGCGCCCTCGTGCTGCCCGACGAGGACAAGCGCCGCGAGCCGAGCCACTGGGCCGAGCTGATGGCCCGGCACGGCGTCACCGTGTGGAACTCCGTCCCGGCCCAGATGCAGATGCTCGTCGACCACGTCGAGCTCACCGGCGAGGTCCCCGAGGGCCTGCGCCTGGTCCTGCTCAGCGGCGACTGGATCCCGCTGGACCTGCCCGAGCGCATCCTCGCGCTGTGGCCCGAGGCCCGCGTGATCAGCCTCGGCGGCGCCACCGAGGCGTCCATCTGGTCCAACTGGCACCCGGCCGACGAGGTCCCCGAGGGCTGCCCGAGCGTCCCGTACGGCAAGCCGCTGCGCAACCAGGCCTTCCACGTGCTCGACGAGCGCATGGAGCCGTGCCCGGTGTGGGTGCCCGGCGAGCTTTACATCGCCGGCGCCGGCCTCGCCCGCGGCTACTTCCGCGACCCCGAGCGCACCGAAGCGAGCTTCGTCCACCACCCGCGCACCGGCGAACGGCTCTACCGCACCGGCGACTTCGGCCGCTACCTGCCGGACGGCGTGCTCCAGTTCCTCGGCCGCCGGGACGGCCAGGTCAAGATCGGCGGCCACCGCATCGAGTGCGGCGAGGTCGAGGCCGTCCTCCAGCGCCACCCCGGCGTGGAGAACGCCGTCGTCGTCAAGTCCGCCGACGACCCGACCAACGCGCGCCTGCTCGGCTACGTCGTGCCGGACCGCGCCGACGGCTCCCTGCTGGTCACCGAGACGGCGGACGCCGCCGAGACCGACCGCCGCCGCGCGGCCCTCGCCTCGGCCGCGACCTTCGCCGCCCCCGGCCCCGACGCCGACACCCTGCTCGGCGCCTGGTCCGCACTCGACGACCTGCACGCCGCGGCCGCCGCCGTCGCCTTCCGCACCCTCGGCCTGCCGCACCTGCCCGGCGAGCGCTTCGACCCGTCCGCCGCCACCGCGGCCGGCGTGGCCACCCGCTACGAACGCTGGCTGGCCCGCGCCACCGACGCCCTGGTGCGCCACGGCGACCTGCGCACCACCGAGGACGGCCTCGAAGTGGCCGTCGAGTTCCCGAAGTCCGTCCCCGACACCGTCGCCGACGCCGCCCGCGCCGCGCTCGGCGGCACCCTGGACGTGCCCGGGGACCTCATCGACTGGATGCTCTCGCTGGCCGGCAACGTCGCCGCCGTCCTCACCCAGTCCCTGCACTCGGCCGAGCTCTACGCCTCGGACCGCACGCCCGAGGTGTACGCCCGCCTCTTCGGCCCCGCCTACGCCGTCGCCACCGAGGCGGTGGCCCGGCTCGTCGCCGACTGGCCGGCGGACCGCCCGCTGCGCGTCGTCGAGGTCGGCGGCGGCTACGGCACGCTCACGCAGCACCTGCTGCCGCTGCTGCCCGCCGACCGCACCGACTACCTGTTCACGGACATCTCGACCTACTTCACCGACCGCGCCCAGGAGAACTTCGGGGAGCACGAGTTCGTCCGCTACGGGCTGTTCAACCTCGACCAGGAGCCCGAACTCCAGGGCCACGACGGCCTGTCGGCCGACCTCGTGATCGCCGCCAGCGTCCTGCACGACACCCGGGACATCGCCACCAGCCTCGGCACCCTGCGCTCCGTCCTCGCCCCCGGCGGCCTGCTGCTGATGGTCGAACAGACCGCCATGCACCCGTGGTTCGACCTCACCATGGGCCTCCAGCAGGGCTTCGACGGCTGGACGGACACCGCGTTCCGCACCTGGGGCCACCCACTGCTCGACTGCCCCCAGTGGGCCGGGCTGCTCACCGAGTGCGGCTACGGCGACACCGCGGTGCTCACCCGCGACGGCGACGGACCGGCCGCGGTCGGCTTCGACGTCCTGGCCGCCGAAGGCCCCGCGGAGCAGCGGCGCTTCGACCGCGACGCGCTGCTCGCGCACGCGGCCGCGCACCTGCCCAAGCACATGGTCCCGGCGCGGCTCAGCCCGCTGGAGCGGATGCCGCTCAGCGCCACAGGCAAGATCGACCGCTCGGTCCTCGCCAAGGCCGGCGCCCGGGGCGTGCAGCGCGGACGGCCGGTGCGTCCGCCGGTCACCGACCGGCAGGCGAAGCTCGTCGAGATCTACCGCTCGATCCTCGGCGTGAACCAGATCGACCTCGCCGACGACTTCCTGGAGGCGGGCGGCGACTCGCTGCTCGCGGCCCGGATCGCCGTCTCCCTGCAGCGCACCTTCGGCGTCGAGGTGCCGGTCGCCGTCGTCCTGCAGAACTCGACGGTGGCCGACGTGGACGCGTGGTTCGAACCGCAGCTCGGCCCGGCGAACCCGCTCGACGTGCCGGCGACCGCTTCCCCCGCATCCGACGCACCCCAGGAGGACGTGTGACACGCGACAGGCTCGTCGAGTGGCTCGCCGACTACATCGCCGAACTGCTGGACATCGCGGTCGAGGAGGTCGGCACCGAGCTCCCGCTGACCGCGCTCGGCGTCGACTCGGCCACCACCCTGGTGCTGGCGGCCGACCTCGGGACGAAGCTGCGCCGGCAGGTGCGGCCCAAGGAGATCCTGGAGCACCCGACGATCGAGGGCCTGGCCGAGTACCTGGCGTCGGCCGGTGCCGAGGCGGACGCCCTTGACGCCGGCACCGTTGACGCCGGCACCGCCGGAACGGCCGAGGTGAGGTGACGTGACCGGCATGGCGGAACCGCACACCCCCCAGTGGACCATCAGGGCACCGGGCCCGTCCGGGCCGCGCACCCTGTACTGCTTCCCGCACGGAGGCGGTTCCGCCGCCGAGTACGTCCGGTGGGGCCGGCAGCTGGAGGGCCTGAACGTCCTGGCCGTCCAGCTGCCCGGCCGGGGCTCCCGGCTCGACGAGGAACCGTGCACGTCGATGGCCGACCTCGTCGACCGGCTCGCGAAGGAGCTGCCGCTCAGCACCCCCTTCGTGTTCTTCGGGCACAGCTTCGGCGCCCTCGTGTGCTACGAACTCACCCACCGGCTCATCGAGTTGGGTCGTCCACTGCCGGAGCGGCTGATCCTCTCCGGCTACCCGGCACCCGAACTGGCCCGGCACGAGCAGGGGTTCCACCTCCTGCCCGACACGGAGCTGCTCGGCGCCGTGAACGAGCGGCACGGCGGCATCCCCGAAGAGCTCCTGGCCGACCCCGAGCTGGCGCGGCTCTCCGCGGCCGGGCTGCGGGCGGACTACCGGATCCTGGAGACCTACCGGTGGTACGAACGGCCGCCGCTGCCCGTACCGTTCACGGTGCTCGGCGGCGACCGCGACCTCATCTCCCGGGAGCAGCTCACCGCCTGGGAGCGGCACACCGACGCCGGGCCGGTCCCGGTCCGGCTGTTCCCCGGGGGCCACTTCTACTTCCGCGAACGGCAGCACGCGGCCGTCCTGCGGAACGTCCGGGCGGCGGCGGCATGCTGACGTTCGCCGTCGCCGCGCTCGTCCTCATCATGATCCCCGGCCCCGACCAGGCGCTGATCACCCGCAACGCCCTGGTCGGCGGCCGGGCCGCCGGCCTGTACACCACGCTCGGCGGCATGCTGGGGCTCAGCGTGCACGTGTCGGCCGCGTCACTGGGGGTGTCGTCGCTCCTGGTCGCGTCCGCCGTGGCGTTCACCGTGCTGAAGGCCGTCGGGACGCTGTACCTGGTGTGGATGGGCATCGGCACGCTGCGCGCCGCCCGGAAGTCGGCGCGGACGACGGCCGACGCGGAGGCGTCGGAGGCGGCCGGGAAGACCTGGCTGATGTACGTGCGGCAGGGCTTCCTGTCGAACGCGCTCAACCCGAAGGTGGCACTGTTCTTCGTCACCTTCCTGCCGCAGTTCCTCCCCACGACCGGGCACACGCTGGGCCGGGCGCTGGTGCTCTCGGCCGAGTTCGTGGTGCTGTACCTGCTGTGGTTCGGCCTCTACACCGTCACCGTCGACCGCTTCGGCGCCTTCCTGCGCCGCCCGAAGGTCCGCAGCCGCATCGAGCAGGTCACGGGCGTGCTGCTGATCGGCTTCGGCGTGCGGCTGGCACTGATGCAGTGACACCGCCGTGGGGGTGTCCCGACCGGACACCCCCGCACAGGGTTCTCCGACCACGGCCGGGGCCGGGTTCCGCCCGGCCCCGGCCGTCCGACATCATGGCGGGTTCCGACATCGATTCGGGTGGAGAACGGGAGAACGGTG
Organism: Kitasatospora sp. NPDC057936; assembly: GCF_042887525.1. Taxonomy (NCBI): domain Bacteria; kingdom Bacillati; phylum Actinomycetota; class Actinomycetes; order Kitasatosporales; family Streptomycetaceae; genus Kitasatospora; species Kitasatospora sp. NPDC057936. Next base: position 141,783 of record NZ_JBHVPD010000001.1, on the reverse strand, counting down.
CAGCCGAAGGATCCCAGGACCCGGGCGGGACGATGGGCCGTAGCGCCGCTCGTCGCGCTGGCGGGGCTCGTCATGATGCTGGCCGGCGCGGCGATGGCCACCGTGTGCGTGCTCAGCATCGGGTACCCGCTGCGGCTCGCCGGGGAGCCCGGCCTGCTGGCCGTCTCGGGCTGCATCACCGAGGGCAGCGGCAAACAGGCCCACACCACCTGCTTCGGCACCTTCACCCCCGACTCGGGCGCCGCCGCCGTTCCGACGTCCTACGACGGCTCCCTGCCGGCCCACGCCCGCGTCCCCGTCCAGTACGTCCCCTCCGAGGACACCACCCACCGTGTGGGCGTGGCCTACACCGGCGTCCGCGTCCTCGGCACCTGCTTCGGCCTGTTGACCGTCATCGGCGGCAGCCTCGGCATCGGCCACGCCGTCCGGATCATCGCGCCCCGCCACGCGGCCCGCTGGCGCAAGGCCGTCCCCGAGCGCTTCGCCGGGTGGGTCGTGGTGGTGCTGCTCGCCCTGACGGCCGTCTCGGGCGTGACCAGCGTGGTGGCGTACGTCTTCACGGACTGAGCCGCTACTTCAGGCCGGCGAGGATCCCCTTCGCCACGTCGCTGACCGTCGCGGCCACGGCGTCGTCCTGGAAGCCCGTGTCGTGCGGAACGTAGGCCCGCACGACACGGTTGGCGGCCACGACGGCCAGGCGGTAGTCCCGCTCGTGGAGCGCGGCGTCGTCCTTCGTCGACTGGTGGGAACGGTCGCCGAGCGCGATGGGCGGCTTGGAGGCCGTTCCGGTGTCCTCCTTCGTCCAGTCCGCGTAGAACTGCTGGGCCTGCTCGGCCGTCTTGAAGGTCAGGACGTCCAGTCCGACGAACGTGCCGGCCCTGCCTCCGTTGGCGAACCAGCGGGTGCACGACTGCAGGGAGAACTCGTCCGGGGTCCCGGGGTTGTGCTGCTCCGACTTCCCCTCGGGAGTGCGCTTCTCCTTGCCGAAGAGCTGCTCCAGCCCGCCGGTGTCGATGTTCCGGCACTCTGCGGGCACCGGGCCGAGGGGCGTCGCGGTGCTGCTCGGGGCGAACGCCGGTGCGGCCGCCGCCGTGGGTGCTCCGGCCAGGCCGCTGGGGACGGGCGGGTTCGCCGCCGAATAGGTCGTGCCCGAGCTCGGGTTGAGCACCACGAGCGCCGTGATCCCCACCACGGCCGCCACGGCGACCGCGATCCCGACGAGCAACTGCCCACGGCGCCCGGCGTCCGTCGGTTCCGGTGCCGGTGCCGGTTCCGGTGTCCGCAGGGCCATCGTCGGGTCCGGCGTCGGGATCTCCGACGGCATCGTCGGGGTCGGGACGGGCTGCGGTGCGTCCTCCGTCCGCTCCGGCGCCGCGTCGAGGTTGAGCAACTCCACCGTCCGACGGCCGATCTGGGCCATCAGCGGGGCCGCGAGCCAGCCGGCGGCGACCAGATCGGCGGCGCCGCCCGGGGAGAGCCGGGCCGCGACCTGCCGCGGGGTCGGCCGCGCGGCCGGGTCCTTGGCCAGGCAGGCCTCCGCCACCTCTCGCAACTCGCCCTGCAGGCCACCGAGTTCGGGATCGCCGTGCGCCACCTTGTACAGCAGGGCGGCCGCGCTGTCCGCGCCGAACGGCGACGCTCCGGTGGCCGCGAACGCCAGCACCGCACCGAGCTGGAACACGTCCGAGGCCGGGCCCAGCGGCTGGTCCTGCACCTGTTCCGGCGACATGTAGCCGGGCGAACCCACCACGACCCCGGTGCTGGTGAGCGCGGACGTGGCGAGGCTGTCCATCGCCCGCGCGATCCCGAAGTCGATCAGCACCGGGCCGTCCGGCGACAGCATCACGTTCGACGGCTTGAGGTCGCGGTGGATCAGCCCCAGCCCGTGGACCGCCGTCAGCGCCTCGGCGAGCCCGGCGGCCAGCGCCCGCACGCCGTCCTCGGACAGCGGCCCGAACTGCGCCACGGCCTCGGCCAGCGAGGGCCCGGCGACGTACCCGGTGGCGACCCACGGCTCCGGCGACTCCGTGTCCGAGTCGAGCACCGGCGCCGTCCACGCCCCGCCGACCCGGCGCGCCGCGGCCACCTCACGCCGGAAGCGGGCCCGGAACTCGGCGTCCGCCGCCAGCTCCGGCCGCACGACCTTGACCGCGACGGTCCGCCCGCCGGCCGTCCGCCCCAGGTAGACGCAGCCCATGCCGCCCGCGCCCAGCCGCCCGAGCAGCCGGTACGACCCGACGACGGAAGGATCCCCGGCCACCAACGGCTGCATCGTCACACCACTCCCCGTTCGCCGCCCCGCCGCTGTCCGGCCACGGCACCCCGAATTTGCCGCCCAGAGCTTAGCGGTATCCCTCAGACCCGCCCCCGCGCAGCCCGTGCGGCCTGCGCGGCCACCGCCATGGCCCGCCGGGCCGAGGGGTCCGCCGGATGACCGGCGACGAGGTGCAGGTCCGGCCCCCCGGTGCGTAGGCCCACGCACTCGTGGCGACGATGCTGGGCGCGGGCTGGGCGTTCCTGCACTCGACGCTCCGGGCGTGGGCGACGTCGGTGGTGCCCGAGGCGCGCGGAACGGCGGTCTCGTGCTCCGTCGCCGCGCTGTTCATCGGCAGCGCGCTCGGCGCGACCCTCGGCCGGGCGCGGCCGACCACGCGCGGTTCGGGCCGCTCTTCGGGGAGGCCGCCGCCGCGACCGTCCCGCTGACCGTCGCAGTCGTGGTCGGCCGCCACCGCTTCACCGCTCGGGGGCAGGAGCCGGCCCGCCGGCCGGGGTGTCCGGGGTGTCCGGGGTGTCCGGGGTGTCCGGGGCCTTGACGAGCGACACCTTCGAAGCCTCCAGCGCGTTCGCGGGCTCCGGAGCCTCGATCGAGTCCGGTTCCGCCCCGCCGCCCGGCTGCTCGATCCGGCTCAGCAGCCGCGCGACGGCGTCCGTGCGCTCCCGCAGGGTCGCGACGTGAGCCGCCCTGGCCGGCTTGACGGGCTCCTCGGCGGGCCGCACCGGGATGCCGCGGCGGCGGGCGGTCGCGATGAGGCTCTCGCCGACCTGGCCGGACACGACGAGTGTGGCCACGGCGAAGCAGCCCGCGTCCAGGGTGCGCTGCCGGCCGAGCAGGCCGCGGTACACGATCCGCGCGGGCACGGCCAGTTCGTCCAGGCGCTGCTCGACCGACCCGCGCTCCAGCGCCGCGAGGACGACCGTGGCCAGCGCCTCGCCGATCTTGGTGACGGCCCACTTGCGGCCCGGCACCGGCGGCAGGAACTCCCGGACCTTGTCGACCTCCTGCTCCAGGGCGGTGGTGGTCAGCACCTCGAAGGCGTTGCGGGTCTGCACCTCCACGACCTTGTCCCACTCGATCTCCTCGCCGTCGAACCCGGCCTTCACCGGGCCCAGGTGCACGGCGCCGACGCCGTCGAGGAGTCCGAGCAGCTTGTGCACCGCGGCGGGGGTGCGGGGGTGCCGGCCGAGCAGCGTGCCGACCGACAGCTTCCACGGCTCGGTGGCGGGCACGGGCGGCGGCGCGACGGACGTGAGCGCCGTGAGCGCCCACCGTCCGCCCGCCACCGACCGGCCGCCGCGCAGCGCGGCCTGCCAGCCGGCCTGCAACCCGGCCTCGCCCCGCTCGGCCGCCACGCCTATCAGCCGCCCCAGACCACCCATCAGATCCCCGTCCTCACATCGGCAACCCGCCGATGGTAGGCGGTCGGGCGAGCGGCCCCCGCACCGGTCGGCCCTTCAGGAGCTGCGCAGGCCCGCCAGGACGGCCCGCTCGACCGGGGACGGAGCGGAGCCGTCCAGGTCGAGCAGCCCGGTCGGCTCCAGCGGGGGCTGGGCGATGAACCGCGGCACCGTCCCGCCGTGCCGCTGGGCGGCGTGTATCAGGAACGGGTGGCACAGGTAGACGTCCCCGGCCGCACCGGTCGCCTCGACCTCCTGACGGCCCGCCGACGCCGGGACGGCCTCCCCGCACAGCGAGAACCACTCCCGGCCCTCCTCCCCCGCGGCGGTGAGCAGCGGCGGCACGTCGAGGTGCGAGCCGATCCGGATGCGGGTCCGGGCGTCGTCCGGGCCGACGTCGGAGAAGAGGAAGAGCATGAGCAGCGCGCGCCCGCGCGAGCGCAGGCCCACCCGGTACTCGCCCGAGTCCCCGGTCCAGCCGGCGTCGAGGTGCCAGCCGTCGTCGCCCGGGTCCTTCTCGCTCGGGAAGCGGATCGGGAAGGTGCCCAGCCCGAGCGGCGCCGTCCAGCGCCCCGCACCCACCAGTCGGTCGTACGCCTCGTGCAGGGCGGGGGTGTTGGCCGCCTCGCGGAACGGCGGCGTGGCCATGCCGCCGATCCGCACGACCGGCTCCGTCCACGTCCCCGGATCGTCGGGCGAACAGCCGCTCGCCGCCCACAGCTGAGCGCGGCACTCGTCCACCGTGGCCCGGGGCACGGCGCCCGGGACGCGGACGAAGCCGTCCGCGACGAAGGACTCGATCTCGGCTTCGGTCAGCACCGGCACACTCCACGGACTCGGCAGGTCAACTGCCCCGCAGCCTTGTCGAATCACCATGTGACGGCAAATCAATTTCCGCACCTGTGGACAACGTCGACGACGTGGACAACGCGGACGACGCGGACACATCGACACCGTGGGCGACTCCGCGCAGCGGTGCTCCGCCGGGCGACGAAGGCGGGCCCCGTCCGGACGGCTCGGGTCGTCGAGCCGCCCCGGCCACGGCCGCCGGGGCCCGCTCGGCGTGCCGTCGGCGGCGGTGCCGGTTACCGTGTCCGGAACCGAGGAGCACAGGGCCGACGGAGGGGTGCCGATGACGGACGTCGTCGATCGCGCGGAGCGTGCGGACGGAGCGGACGGGCCGGACCCCAGGGCGCGGCTGCTCGCGCGGGCCGCGGTGCTGTGCGCGGTGGCGGCCGTCGTCGCGATCGCGTTCACCGGCCTGCACGGGCTGCTCGCGGTGGTCGCCGAGCTCGCCGGGCTGGCGGTGACGGCGATCGGCGTGTGGTGGGCGATCGCCCGGCGCGGCGTCCTGCGCGCCGCCGGCGCCGTCCTGGCCGTCGGAGCGCCGGTCGCCGTCGTCGTGCTGGCGTACCACGCGCACGCGCTGCTGCTGTCGGTGATCGTCCTGGTGCTGTGGCTCGCCGCGTTCGTCTGCGCCCGCGCCGCGCTGCGGGCGGCCCGGCCGCCGAAGCCGATGCCCGCCCGGGAGACCCCGCCGCCGCGGCGGCCGGTGCTGATCATGAATCCGAAGTCCGGCGGCGGCAAGGTCGGGCGCTTCCGGCTCGCGGAGCGGGCCGAGGAACTGGGCGCCGAGGTGATCCTGCTCGACACCTCCGCGGAGCAGGACGTGGCCGGCCTCGCCCGCGGTGCCGTCGCCGACGGCGCCGACCTGCTCGGCGTCGCGGGCGGCGACGGCACCCAGGCCCTGGTCGCGGCGGTCGCCGTCGAGCACGGGCTGCCGTTCCTCGTCGTCTCCGCCGGCACCCGCAACCACTTCGCGATGGACCTCGGCCTCGACCGCGACGACCCCGCCACCTGCCTGGACGCGCTGCGCGACGGCGTCGAGCTCACCGTGGACCTGGGCCGGGTCGGCGACCGGCCCTTCGTCAACACCGTCTCCTTCGGCGCCTACGCGGCCATCGTCCAGAGCCCGGAGTACCGCGACGCCAAGACCGCCACCGCCCTGGACGCCCTGCCGGACCTCCTGATGGGCGCCGACGGCCCGCACCTGACCGCCGACGCGGGCGGACGGCGGATCGACGCGCCGCAGGCACTGCTCGTCAGCAACAACCCCTACGCGGGCGCCGACCCCGTCAACCTCGGCCGCCGCCCGCGCCTGGACCGGGGCGTCCTCGGCGTCCTCGGCATCCGCGTCGACGGCGCCGCCCAGGCCGCCGAACTCGCCCTGCGCGGCGAACGGGCCACCGGCCTGACCGTGCTGTCGGCGCGGCGGGTCACCGTGCGGGCGGACGCGCCGGAGATCCCCGTCGCCGTCGACGGCGAGGCGCTGACCCTGCCGACCCCGGTCGTCTGCTCGCTCGCCGGCGGCGCCCTGCGGGTGCGCGTCCCGCGCGACCGCCCCGGCGCCGATCCGGCCCAGCAGCCGCACGCCCCCCGCCTGGACTGGCGCGTCATCGCCCGCCTCGCGTTCGCCCGGACGGAGGCGCGCGCATGACCGCGCGGCGGGCCGGCACCGTCCTGCACGACCTGGCGGCCGTCGACCGCGCCGTCTACGCCGCCGTCGCCGCGACCGACACGCCCGCGCTCGACGTCGGCCTGCGCCGGCTCTCCGCCGCCGCCGACCACTCGAAGATCAACCTGTCGATCGCGGCGGCCCTGCTCCTCACCCCCGGCCGGTACCGCCGCGCGGGACTCGCGGGCGCGGCGGCCGTCGGCCTGGCCTCCTTCACCGCGAACCTCCTCGGCAAGGAACTGGTGCGCCGCCCGCGACCGGACCGCGACGCGGCCAGGGTGATCGCCGGCCGCCACGTCCCGATGCCGGCCTCGGCGTCCTTCCCCTCCGGACACACCGCCTCGGCCTTCGCCCTGGCCACGGCCGTGGGCACGCTCCTGCCCGCCACCGCCACCCCGCTGGGCCTCCTGGCCTGCGCCGTCGGCTACTCCCGCGTCCACACGGGCGTCCACTACCCCGGCGACGTCGTGGCCGGCGCCCTCCTGGGCGGCGCCTGCGCGAGCGTCGTCCTGGCCACGGGCCGGAGGCTCACCGGCTGCTAGCGCCGTGGCCGGGTAGGGCCACGGCACTGGCGCAGGCGCCGGTCAGCCGCTGACGCTGGCGGCGCCCGTCTCGATGTGGCCGGTCGCGCGGCGGGTCCAGGACTGGTCGCTGTTCACGGTGACGGTGAAGTCGTACCAGCCTTGGGCGATCGTGACCGCGTTGAAGTAGTCGCTGACGGTGGCTCCCGGGGCGACCTGGTAGGTCCAGGTGCCGGTGCGGTAGTTGGTGGCGGTGATGGTGAACGTGACGGTGGCGGTGCCGGTGTTGGTCATCGTGAACCACACGGCCGGCTTGCCGGTGTCCGGCGCCGGCGCGTAGGAGGTGGTGGCCTCCGCGGTCTTGCCGGCGGTGGTGGCGTTGCCGGTGAAGCGGCGCAGGAAGCGGTTGGGGCCGAGCACGGTGAGGTCGTACTGGCCGTTGCCGTAGGTGGCGCCGATGTTGAAGTAGTCGCTCGCGCGCCCGTCGGTGCCGGAGGCGGCGTCGTAGGGGGCGACGGTGTACTGCCACGGGCCGCCGCTGCGGTAGGCGTTGGCGTGGATCGAGTAGTGCGCCCAGGCCGTGGCCTGCGGGCCCTGGTTGGCCAGGTCGATCCAGAGCAGGATCTGGTTGTTCGCGTCGTACTCGATCCGGTCGACCCACGCGTTCGGCTGGTAGGGCAGCGCGCGGGCGGGCTTGGTGCCGGGCTCCTGGACGGGCATGGAGTTGGTGCCCGGGGCCGGGTTGATCTGCAGGTTGGCGGTGGCCTGGCTGATGGTGGCGCTGGTGTCGGGCAGCGCGGGCGCGCCGTAGAGGGGGCTGGTGAAGTCGAAGGCGCCGGTGAGGTCGCCGCAGACCTGGCGGCGCCAGGTGCTGATGTTCGGGCAGACGGCGGGGGTGCCGATGGCGGCGGTCCAGGTCTCCAGGAAGCGCAGCACGGACGTGTGGTCGTAGACGTGGGAGTCGACGAAGCCGCCGCGGCTCCACGGCGAGACCACGATCATCGGGACGCGGAAGCCGAGGCCGATGTTGGTGCCGTTGTAGAACTCGCCGGCGGTGCCGGCCGGGGCGACGGGCGGGGGCACGTGGTCGAAGAAGCCGTCGTTCTCGTCGTAGTTGAGGAACAGGACGGTCGAGTTGAACACGTCCGGGTTCGCCGCGAGGGCCTGCACCACCAGGTTGACGAAGTGCGCGCCGTTCTCCGGCGGGCCGTCCGGGTGCTCGGAGAACAGCTGGTTGGGCACCACCCAGGAGACCTGGGGCAGCGTGCCGGCGACCGAGTCGGCCCGGATCGCGGCGGCGATGTCGTCCGGGGTGGAGCCGGTGCTGGGCACGGAGGCCATGCCGCGCTGGGCGAGCGGGCTCGAACCCGGGGCGCTGGTGAACTGGTTGAAGTACGCCAGGGCGTTGTCGCCGTAGTTGTCGCTCGCGTTCTGGTAGACCTTCCAGCTGACGCCCGCGTTCTGCAGCGCCTCGGCGTAGGTCTGCCAGCGCAGGCCCTTCTCGTCGCCGCCGTCGTAGGCGGGGCCGCCCGCGGTGCCGGCCGGGTCGATCTGGCCGGACCACAGGTAGGTGCGGTTGGGGCCGGTGGCCGAGAGGATCGAGCAGTGGTACGCGTCGCACACGGTGTAGGCGTCGGCGAGCGCGTAGTGGAACGGTATGTCCTCGCGGGCCATGAAGCCCATGGTTCTGTCGGAGCCCTTGGCGGCGATCCAGGAGTCCATCTTCCCGTTGTTCCACGCCTGGTGCTGGGTGGACCAGGAGTGGTCGAGCGAGCCGTCGCACTGCGCGAGCTGCTCGCCGCTGACGCCCCACCACCACGTGCTGGTCTTGCTGAGCTGCCACGGGTACTGCCGGCCGCTGCCGTTGGGCTGGTTGAAGACGCTGGTGCCGCCCGCGATCTGGATCGCGGTGCGGTCGCCGAAGCCGCGCACGCCCTTGAGCGCGCCGAAGTAGTGGTCGAAGCTGCGGTTCTCCTGCATGAGCACCACGACGTGCTTGACGTCGCGGATCGTGCCGGTCGGGGCGGCGGAGGCGCTCGGTACCGCGCCGGGCAGGGCGGCGTCCAGGCCGATGGCCGCGCCGAGGGCGGCGGCCGAGCCGAGGAAGGTGCGGCGGGTGACTGGGGACACGTGAGGCCTCCGAGAAGTATGGACAACTCCGGCGGACGATCCGGCAGCGGAGACTGTCGGGCAGCCAGATGGCTACCGGTCGGTAGCCGGGTGGCGGAGAAGTTACACGCGGCCGACGGTTCGCGGAAGCCTCGCGGCATGAACACGCCGCCCCGGCCGTGGTTGACCGGTTCACCGTCTATGACGCGGCGCGGCGAGAGCGGATACTGGCCGACCGGCTCGGTTCCGGCACGCACTCCCCGGACCCAACACGTCCTTCTCTCAAAGGGGTTGGCATGAGCAGCAGCACGTACGACTACGTCATCGTCGGCGCCGGTTCCGCGGGCTGCGTGCTGGCCGCGCGGCTGTCGGAGGATCCGGACGTCCGGGTGGCGGTGGTCGAGGCGGGCGGCCCGGACACCGCGCAGGAGATCCACGTGCCGGTCGCGTTCCCCCGGTTGTTCAAGTCGGACGTCGACTGGGACTTCGACTCCGAACCGGAGCCGGGCCTCGGCGGGCGGCGGGTCTACCTGCCCCGGGGCCGGACGTTCGGCGGCTGCAGCTCGCTCAACGCGATGATCTACGTCCGGGGCGCCCGCGCCGACTACGACGGGTGGGCGGCGGCCGGGGCCACCGGCTGGTCGTACGACGAGGTGCTGCCGTACTTCCGGCACGCGGAGGACAACGAGCGCGGCGAGGACGAGTTCCACGGCGTCGGCGGACCGCTGACCGTGAGTGACGGACGCTCCGGACACCCGCTCGCCTCGGCCTTCGTCCAGGCCGCCGGGCAGGCCGGCTACAAGGCGAACGACGACTTCAACGGCGCGACGCAGTTCGGCGTCGGGCGCTACCAGGTGACGCAGCGTGGCGGCCTGCGGTGCAGCGCGGCCGTCGCCTACCTGCACCCGGCCCTCGGGCGGCTGAACCTCACGGTGCTCGCCGGCGTCCGCGCGCACCGCGTGGTGGTCGAGGGCGGCCGGGCGGTGGGCGTGGCGGTCGAGCGCGCCGGGGTCGTCGAGGTCGTGCGCGCCGAGCGGGAGGTCGTCCTGTCGGCCGGGGCGTACGGCTCGCCGAAACTGCTGATGCTGTCGGGGATCGGGCCGGGCGAAGCCCTGTCCGCCCTCGGGATCGAGGTCGTGCGCGACCTGCCCGTCGGCCGGGGGCTGCAGGACCACTACATGGCGATGCTCAACTTCCGCACCGGCGCCGACTCGCTGGCCAGTGCGGCGAGCCCGGAGAACACCGCCCTGCTGGAGACGCAGGGGCGCGGACCGCTCACCTCCAACCTCGGCGAGGCCGGCGGCTTCTTCCGCAGCCGCGACGACCTGGACGCGCCGGACATCCAGTTCCACGCCGCCCCGGGACTGTTCCACCAGGAGGGGCTCGGCGCCGTCACCGAGCACGGGTTCGCCTTCGGCCCGTGCGTCCTCGCCCCGACCAGCCGCGGCGCGGTGACCCTGCGCTCCGCGCGGCCGGACGCCGCGCCGCGGATCGTCCACAACTACCTGACGACGGAGGAGGACCGGGCGGCGATCGTCGGCGGGACGCGGATCGCCCTGGAGATCGCGGCGCAGCGGGCGGTGACCGATGTCGCCACCGGGACGTACGGGGACGCGCCGTCCCCGTCCGGCTCGGACGCCGATCTCCTCGCGTGGGCGCGGCGCGCCGGCCAGACGCTGTACCACCCGACGTCGAGCTGCGCGATCGGCGCCGTCGTCGACCCGGAGCTGCGGGTGTACGGCGTGGCGGGCCTGCGGGTCGTCGACGCGTCGGTGTTCCCGGCGGTGCCGCGCGGGAACACCGACGCGCCCACGATCATGGCGGCGGAGAAGGCTGCGGACCTGATCACGGGCGCCGCGGACCCGATCGCGGGCCGGTCCTGGTCCTGATGCCCCATCGAGTCCGCCGCCCGCCCGACGCGCGCGGGTGGGGGCCGCGCACGGCTCGTGGCCTTCACCCGCTCGGCCTATAGTGGAGAACGTGGCCGCCCGTACCCGGCCACCGGGACGACATTCCGAGCGGGGAGGCCCAAGTCGTCCGCCGTGCGCCTCGACGTGAGTCCGTCCGCCGCTTCACCCGCGCGTGGCAGGAGACCGTCCATGTCGAACAACGGCCGGTTGGACCAGATCGACCACCTCGTGGTCCTGATGCAGGAGAACCGCTCCTTCGACCACATGCTGGGGTTCCTCTACCCCGACCAGAAGACCCCGTCCGGGGCGCAGTTCGAGGGCCTGAAGGGAGACGAGAGCAACGCCGGGCCCGACGGCGTGCACACCGTCTTCAGGATCCTCCGCACCACCCCCGACGCGTACTTCATGCCCGGCGCCGACCCCCGCGAGGGCTACGCGCCGACCAACACGCAGCTGTTCGGGACGGCCGATCCCGGCACACCCGCCCCCGCCGCGACCATGACGGGCTTCGTGACGAGCTTCGTCGACGCCCTGCAGTTCGACCCGCTGCACGGCCGGACGGTCCGCCCCGGCACCGGGCCCGGGAACATCATGGGCTGCTACACCCCGGACGCCCTGCCCGTCCTGTCCGGCCTGGCGCGCGGCTACGCGGTCTGCGACCACTGGTTCAGCTCCGCGCCCACCGAGACCCTGCCCAACCGGGCGTTCGCCCTCGCCGGCACCAGCCAGGGCCGGATGGACGACCACCAGCAGGCCGGCACGCCCCCGTTCGACTTCCCGAGCATCTTCGGCCTGCTCGCCAAGAACGGCACGGACTGGGCGATCTACAGCGACGGCAAGCAGCTGACCCGCTTCGACTTCCCGGACACGACCCAGGCCGACCCGAGCCACTTCGGCGGCTTCACCCAGTTCCGCAACGCCGCCAGGACCGGCACCCTCCCCAAGGGCTTCGTCTTCCTGGAGCCCGACTGGAGCCTGGCCGGCAACGACCAGCACCCGGTCCACGACGTCTCGCACGGCGAACAGCTGATGCTCGACGTCTACACGGCGCTGCGCACCGGCCCGGACTGGAACAGGACCCTGCTCGTCATCACCTACGACGAGCACGGCGGCTGCTACGACCACGTGCCCCCGCCCTCCGGCGCCGTCCCGCCCGACGGCGCCCAGGGCGAGTTCGGCTTCGACTTCACTCGCTTCGGCGTCCGCGTGCCCGCGGTGCTGATCTCCCCGCTGATCGCCGCCGGAACGGTCTACCGGCCCGCCGGCGACACCCCGCTGGACCACACCTCGGTGCTCAAGACGATCGAGCAGCGCTGGAACCTCCCGCCGCTGACCGACCGCGACAAGGCGGCCCCGGGCTTCGGCGACGTCCTCACCCTGGACGCGCCGCGCACCGACGACCCGCTGACCCTGGTCCCGGTGTCCGGCGGCACGACCATGTCCGCGAACAGCGAGTCCTACCTGGACCGGGTCTGCGACGCCCTGGCCCGGCAGGCCTGAGCCCGGAGCCTCAGAGCGCCTTCGCCTGCCAGTAGGTGAACCGCTCGACCGGGTCGCCGTCGAGCGACCACGGCCACGCGGTGACGGTGTCGCCGATCGCCCCGAACACGGCGCCGCCCTCGCGGACGCGGCCGGCCTGCACGAGCGCGTAGGCCAGCAGGTTCAGGTCGGCCAGGGCCGCGGCGTGCCGCAGGTAGCCCTCGCGCGGCCAGGTGGCCAGGGCCGTGTCCAGGGCGCCGGCGGCCCGGGTGTGCGTCCAGAGGCGGCGGGCCAGCAGCGCCTCGACGCCGCCCCTGGCGGCGGTGCGGTCGTGCTCGTCGACGAGGGCCGCGAGCTCCACGCCCACGGACGGCGAGACCGGCGGCGCCGAGGCCCGGAGCGTCTCCACGAAGTCGAGCTGGCCGCTGCGTGAGCCGCACTCCTCCGGCGAGAGGTAGCGCAGCATCTGCAGGTGGGCCTCGCGGTTCCAGGGGTCGCGCGCGGTCACCTCCTGCCAGACGGCGTACAGCTGGTGCGGCTCCGCCCGCATGAGGCGCAGGATCCCGAGCAGCACCACCCAGGGGAGGGGGTCGGACGGGGCGATCTCCGCGGCGCGGTAGCAGTGGTCGGCGGCCGCCCTGGCGTCGTCCATCCGCCCGGCGGCCCGGCCGCGGACCAGCTCGACCCAGCCCTCGAACACCATCGGGTCCGAGCCGCGCCGGCGCAGCCGCCAGGACCGCGCGAACGCCGTGGGCGCGGCGGTCTCGGCGAGCACGGCGAAGCGGTGTGCCCGGCGGTCCGGGTCCCGCGCGGACTCCTGGAGCAGCCGGTCGACCTGGTCGATCTGGATGTCGTCCGGCCCCAGCCGCCCGGCGGAATTCATTTGCCGCCGAACGCGGCCGAGTTGCACGTCATCGAGTTCCGGCCGCACCCGCGGACCGGAAGCGCGGAGCCTTCGGAATATCGACACGCGCCGCAGCGTAGGACCCGAAGGGGAATTTCGGACAGCCCCGGACGGCCCCCGAGAGCGAATTGTTATTTCCGGCCGCCCCGGTGAACCTACCGCTCCGTACGGCAACCGGCCGCCGGGATTGTTCAGGCAGGTTCCGCATTTGCGCCCCGCGCGGGCGGACCTTACCACTCTCGGTCACTACGAGCCAGTATCGCGCTTCACAAATGATTCACCCCGTCGGCTTGCACATCCGATAGGGCCCGTGGGCAGAATGGGCCGATTTTTAATGACCGCCCCACCCCGCGAAGAACGCAAAGAATTCAACCGGAGAGATACGCGTGAAGCTTCGCGCCCAATACCCGATCAGAAACCCCGCCGAGCCGATGAATTCCCCTGACCGCGCCTCAGAAGCGATCGTCTCCCCGTACGAGATCTCCTTGCTGCGGGCGAGCCGGGCCGCCGTCGAGCCGTACGCCGCCGACCTCCCGGGCCACTTCTACGCGACCCTGTTCCAGCGCTACCCCCAGGTCCGTGACCTGTTCCCGGAGCACATGGAGGTCCAGCACGACAAGCTCGTACGCGCGCTCATGCTCGTCGTCGACCTGGTGGACGAGCCCGCTACCCTCGTCCGGTTCTGCTCCGAACTGGGCCGCGACCACCGCAAGTTCGGCGCCCTCAGCGCGCACTACGCGGCGGTCGGCGAGTGCCTGCTCGCCACGCTGGAGCACTTCGCCGGCTCCGCCTGGACACCGGCCGTCGCGGCGGCCTGGACCCGCGCCTACACCGCGGCCGCCGGAGTCATGGACGGGGCCGCCACGGCCGACGCCGCCGAGCGTCCGGCCGTTTGGGACGCCCGCGTCGTGGACCACCGGCGGCACGGCCGCGACCTCGCGGAGATCACCGTGCGGACCGACCTGCCGTACCCGTACACCGGCGGGCAGTTCGTGAGCCTGGCGACGCCGTGGTGGCCGAAGAGCTGGCGCTACTTCTCCCCCGCCAACGCCCGGCGCCCGGACGGGACCGTCACCTTCCACGTCCGTGCCGTCACGGGCGGCCCGGTCAGCACCGCCCTGGTGCAGCGCGCGAGGGTCGACGACGTCCTCCGGCTCGGCCGGCCGCTCGGCGACATGGTCCTCGACCCGGCCGCGCGCCGGGACGTCGTCTGCGTCGCGGGCGGCACCGGTCTCGCGCCGGTCCTCGCCCTCCTCGAACAGGCCGTCCTGGACGGGGTCCGGCGGCGGACCGACGTCTTCGTGGGCACGCGCGGCACGGACGGACCGCTGGGCCTGGACACCCTCCGCCGGCTCGCCGACCAGTACTCCTGGCTCACGGTGCGCCCCGTCGTCCACGACGACGACACCCCCGGCGCCGTCACCCGCCTGCCCGCGGCCCTCGCGGCGGCCGGGCCCTGGCGGGACCACGACGCCTACGTCAGCGGCCCCGGCCCGATGATCGTGAGCGCGGCCGAGGCCCTGTACCGCACCGGGGTGCCACTCGACCACATCCACCACGACCCGTTCGTCCGGCTCGACTTCGCGCTCTGAAGTCGCCCTCGCCGGGCTGCCGAGAGCCTGCCATTTCGGTTCAATTCACCAAAACTCGGAGCTCACAGGGAATTTGACAGTCGTTCGTATCCTGCAGAACAGTTCCCCCCGACGGCGGACGATCATCGACACCACCAGGTCCGCCGACGGGGAGGACTTCACCAATGCGTTCCGGATTCCGGCGGGCCGCCGTCTGCGCCGCCACGGCGCTGGTCGCCGCGACGATCACACCGCTCGTCGGCTCGGCCTCGGCCGACACCGCACCGCCCACGAACGGCTACCTGCAGATCGTCGCCCACGAGGACGACGACATCCTGTTCATGAACCCCGACCTCGCCCGCCAGTACGACGCTCCGTCCACGACGGTCTACCTGACGTCGGGCGAGCAGGCCACCACCACGGAGAGCGCGTGCCTCTACGCGCAGCACCGCGAGGAGGGCGCGCGCGACGCGCACGCCACACTGGCCGGGGTCGCGAACGACTGGGCCTTCGACACCCTCACGCTCGGCAACGGCAAGACCGTCGAGGTCGACACCCTGCGCGGCACCGCGAACCCGGTGCGCCTCGTCTTCTTCCGGCTCTACCAGAGCGGCGACCCGGGCGCAGCCGGCGAGACCTCGCTGGACGACCTCTACATCGGCCCCCTCCCCGACGGAAACGGGCACCTCGTCACGCCGAACCCCAAGCGGACGGTGGGCAGCCAGGGCACGGACGGCGACGAGTGCCGGACCGCGCCGGCCCACCCCGACACGACGCCGGACTACCGCCCCTACAACAACCAGACCTACACCCACGAAGAACTGGTCGCCGCCCTCACCGACCTGATGGGGCAGTACAACCCGGGCATCCTGCTCGCGCAGGATCCGAAGGTCTACCCGCTGGGCAGGGGACACGACGAAACCGGCTACGACTACCGCACGGACCCGCTCAACTACGGCGACAACTCCGACCACCGCGGCGCCGCGCGCTTCGCGGGCGAGGCGGCGGCCGGCTACCACCCCGCCCGGGGCAACGTCCTGCTGCGGTACTACCGCGACTACAACATCCGGCTGCGCCCGGCGAACGTGGACCCGCGCCAGGCCTCGGCCAAGTGGAGCGTCTTCAAGGACTACTACCTGCCGCACGACTCGGAGCTCCACGAGAGCGGCGCGGCCAGCTGGCAGAACCACTACGCGATGTACGAGTTCCGCTCGTACCCGCGCTGGTTCAACGGCACCACCTGGTCGGCCCAGGACGGCACCGGCCTGCTCAACGCCTTCGCGGTGGTCAACGGACAGCCCTCGCAGTGGAAGGAGACCGCGAGCGGCGGGGCGTGGACCGGCCCGGCGGGCCTGGGCGGCGGCGGGCAGTTCGCGCCCTACCTGACCGTGGTCAAGGACGGCAAGGGCCTGCTCCACCTCTTCGGCATCCGCCTGGCGGACGACAAGGGCACCGACAACCACGACGAGATCGTCACGCTCGCGCAGACCTCGGTCGGCGGCGGCTGGGGCGCCTGGACCTCGCTGGGCAACCCCAACTCCGACGACGTCGGCGAGATGATCGGCTCGCCCGTCGTGACGCCCAACGCCAACGGGGCGCTCACCGTCTTCGTGCCCAACGCCGGAGGCGGCGTCAGCGCCGTCACCCAGCAGCAGGACGGCAGTTGGCCGGGCACCTGGGCGGACCTGCGCGGCGCGTGGGTCCAGGACGGCCTCGCGGCGAGCCTGGGCACCGACGGCCTGATCGACGTCTTCGCCCCCACCGTGTCCGGCCACGACCTCCTGCACTGGCGACAGAGCACGAAGAACGGCCCCTTCGTCCCGGACACCGCCTTCAGCGGGCCCACCCCGGCCGGGCCGATCGGCATCGCGCAGACCGCCGGCGGCCGCAAGGAGATCCTCTTCTCGCACCCCGACACCGGGAAGACCGTCAACCAGTGGGTGCAGGCCGACACCACCTGGACCCCCGTCTCCTCGTCCACCGGCGGCCCGGTCGGCGTGGACGGCCCGAGCGCCGTCACCGCCAACGGCCGCATCGTCGTCGCCACGCGCAACGGCGGCGGCGGCGTCAGCCTGGCCACCCAGACCGAGGGCAACGGCGCCTTCACCACGGTCTGGCAGGACCTCGGCTCGGTGATCGTCGGCGCGCCGTCGCTGGCCACCGACGCCACCGGCCGCGTGGTCGTGCTCGCCCTCGGCACCGACGCCCAGCTCCACCTGCGGCGCCAGACCGACGCCAAGGCGGACAGCCCGTTCGCCGACTGGCAGGCGGCCGTCTCCTCCTGACCGCCCCGCTCGCCGCGCCCCCTGACCGCGGATGCCGCGTCAGGGGGCGCGCCTACCCCTTCCCGTGCGCCTACCCGTTCCCGTGCACCTGGACGACGGCGTGGCGACCGCTCGTCCGCCAGGCCGTCCCCGTGCCGTCGAGCCGCGCGACGGTGGGGGCGTCGAGGCCGACGATCACGTCCGACTTCAGCGTCCGCAGGGCTGCGACGGGGGACGGGAAGTACCCGGCCGTCTCGGCGAAGCGGGTGGTCGGCGGCCAGCGGCGGTCGCCCACCAGGCGGCGGTAGTTGAGGTCGCCCTTGAGGATCGTCAGGGCCGCCCCGGCGAACTCCGCCCGGAGGTCCTCGGGCATGTCGGCGTACGGCAGCGGCGCGCAGGAGAACGGGTGCGTGCGGACCACGAGCGTGCCGCCGGCCATCGCCTCCCACAGCCGCTCGCCCACCGCCGAGGCGGCCGGCTCCGGTGCCGCGCACAGGCGTTGCAGCGCGGCGAGGACGTCGGCCGGCGTGGCGTCCGAGACGAAGTACGGCTGCGGCTTCACGTGCAGGACGACCTGTGCGGCCCGCCCGGCGGCCAGGAGGTGGTCGATCAGGACGAGGTCCGGCAGCAGTTCCCGGCCGGCGTTGTCCGCGACGACGCAGACCCGTCCGCCCGGCGCGCGCTCCAGCGCGGCCCACAGCTCCGCGCTGTCGTCGGCGACGAGGTCGGACGCTCCCGGCCCGCCGGTCCCCGCGGTGAGCTGGAAGCTCAGGTCCGCCCGGTTGCCCCACAGCGCGGACGACAGCAGGGCCTCCGCCCGTCGGGCCGCCGGGAGGCCGTCGAGCCCGCCGAGAGCGGCGAGTTCGTCGTCCACCGCCGGCCCGGCCAGCTCCGCGCCCTTGAACGGCGCGAACGGATCGACGCCCTGCCACGCCCCGGGCCTGAAGTACCCGGTGGCGTCGAGCAGCCGCCGGTAGAAGTAGCTCTCCGCCCAGAGGAACGGCGCCTCCTCCCACGGCGTGCCCCACAGCCCCGCGCCCCACTCCTCCCAGCGGGCGGCGTCCGGCGCGCCGTCCCCCAGCGGCTCCAGCACCCCGGTCGTGCTCTCCACGAGCAGCCGCTCGACCGCCGCCCGCTCCCCCGGCCCGTAGGGCAGGGCCGCGAGCAGGCGCCGGACGAGTTCGGGGTGGCGCTCGTGGAAGACGCCCCGGGCGAAGGACCCCGGGACGTCGCTGCGGATCACGGGTGCGTTCGACACGCTGGGGCTCGTCTCCTCGATGCGGGCGCGACTCGGCGACGGTAGCAGCGGGCCGGCAGCGGTCGCGGACCGGTGGAACCGCAGAGATCCTCCCGACCTCGGCCGTCTGCGTGGACGGGCACGGCCCCCAACCCCTCTGCCCCTCGCCCTGAGGTCAGCCGCTGCGGGTGAAGGTCCCGAGGCCCTCGTGGCTGAACTGCTCGACCACCGCGGTCGAGGCCCGACCGTCGGCGCCGATGGTGAAGGTCAGGCCGGTGAGGCCGACGGCGTTCTCGCCCTTGCTCTGGTAGCTGAAGACGTCGCCGTTGTAGTGCTGGAGCGGGAACTGCTGGTTGTCCGGTCCGAGGCTCATCACCAGCCCGCCGCCCTGCTCGCTCACCGTCATCGGCCCGTAGTAGCCGTTGGCGTACGTCCCCGTGTAGGCCGCGTTCGGCTTCGCCGGGGTGGCGCCGGCCGGCGGCTTCGCGTAGTCGGTCGGCGAGGAGGCGGGCGCCGAGAGGCCCGGCAGGAGCTTGCCGAACAGGCCGAGCCAGTCGACCGTCTCCCGCCCGTACTGGGCGAGGTCGAAGAACTCCTCGGCCACCGCCTCCGGGACGCCGATCGGCTGGCCGTTGGTCAGGACGACGATCCCGAGCTGCTCGGTCGGCAGCAGGGTCACCACGGTGGCCGCGCCCAGGTCGAAGCCGCCGGAGTGGTTCAGCCGGAGCCGGCCCAGGGTGTCGTAGGTGACGTTCCAGCCGAGGCCGTAGAAGCCGGCGTTGCCCGCCGGGGACCTCGGCGGGGCGCTCACGATCTGCGGCACCCGGGTCTCGTTCAGACCCGCCGGGTCGACGATCTGCTTGCCCTCGAAGGTGCCGTCCGCGAGCTGCATCCGCATCCACCGGGTGAGGTCGTCGACGGTGGAGCTCACACCGCCGGCCGGCGACTGCGGGTCCGCGTTCTCGGTGGTGCTGACCTGCCAGCCGCCGGCCGTCTTGACGTGCGGCGTCGCCTTGTTCGCCGCGCTGTCGTAGGCGGAGCGCAGGGAGCTGGTGGAGTTCATCCCCAGCGGCTTGTAGAGGACGTCCGCCGCCAGGTCCTCCCAGGCCACCCCCTTGGCCTTGGCCACGGCCACGGCCGCCTCGGTCAGGCCGTAGTTGGTGTAGGCGTAGCTCGCGCGGAACGGCGCGAGCGGCTGGTCGCGCAGGTGCTGGAGGATGTAGTCGCGCGGGTAGCCGAGGTCCTCCAGCAGGTCTCCGGCGTGGTCCGGCAGGCCGCTGCGGTGCGAGAAGAAGTCGGCGATCGTCACGTGGCTGCTCACCCACGGGTCGGCCAGCGCGAAGCCCGGGTCGTACTTCGTGACCGGGTCGTCCCACTGCACCGCCTTCTGGCCGACCACGCCGGCGACCACGGTCGAGGAGATCGGCTTGGAGACCGAGGCGAGCTGGAACACCGTGTCCGGGTCGACCGGCTCCGGCCGGCCGAGCTGGCGGACCCCGAAGCCCTTCGCGTGGATGACCTTGTCCTTGTAGACGACGGCCAGCGACACGCCCGGGACGCCCGTCTTCGCCATGGCGTCCTGCACGTAGCCGTCGATCTTGTCCACCGCGGAGGACACCTGCTGATCGGTCAGCTGGGGCGCCTGCTGCGCGGGCGGCGCGGTGGCCGGGGCGGACGAGGCGCTCGGGGTGGGGGCGGCCTCGGGACCGGTGCCGGCCGCGGACGTGCACCCGGCGAGCAGCGCGGTGGCCAGCAGCGGGGCCGCGGTGCGCAGCCCCGGCCGGGCGGCGGTCCGGCCTGGCCCGGGGACGGTCCGCCGGGCTGCGGCGTGACGATGCATGAAGGTCCTCCCTCGTCCGGGCCGTGCCCGGGATCCGGCGGCGCCGCCGTCCGCCGCACGGCGCCGAGTAGTCGACGGCCCATACCCGGCGCGGCCGCCGCCGTGCGCCGCCGCCCCCGCATTCCACCCGTCCGGCGGCGCGGATGCCGCCGGCCCGCCTACTCGACGTCCTCGACGTACTCGACGATCTGCATCATGCCAAGGTCCTCGTGCTGGAGCTGGTGACAGTGGGCGACCGTGCGGCCGGTGAAGTCCTCGTACCGGACGAGGAAGGTGACGCGGTCGCCGGGTTTGCCGCCGGCCAGGCCGACGGTGTCGTGCCAGACCGGCGGGTCGAGCCGCGTGCCGTTGCGGTGGGTGACGAGGACGTGGTTGGTGTGCAGGTGGAAGGGGTGGTTGAAGGCGGGGTTGGTCTCGTCGGTGCGGACCGTCCACCGCTCGACGGTGCCGAGTTTCAGCGTGTGGTTGACGTGCCGCGGGTCGAAGAGGCCGTAGGCCGGGTCGCGGGCGGCATCGCCGGCGGGGTCGGCCGCGGGGGTCGGGTGGGTGCCCAGGCAGCGGAAGGCGTTGGGGAACGGGGCCGCGAAGACGCCCGGGTCGACGTGGAACACGACTTCGCGGTCCGCGTCCGGGTTGGCGACGTCGCGCTCGTCGAGGAAGGGCTTGCCGGGCGGAAGCGCGGTCGGCAGGGCCATCGGCGGCTCGACGGGCGGGCCCGCCACCTCGACCGTCATCAGGGGAGCGGACACTCCGGCGGCGCGCAGTTCGTACGTGCCGGGCTCGCAGCCCTGGACGAGGACGTCGGCGCGGTTGCCCATGGCGAGGGTCACGGCGTCGGAGGCGACGACGGCGGGGAAGGTCACACCGTCCTGAGCGATCTGATGCAGCGTCAATTTAGATTCGCCACACGTGACTTGGAGCGACAGTGCCCCGAAGGCGGTGGCGGCGACGAGTCGCCAGCGCTGCACCTCGCCCGGGCGCAGCGTGAGGGTGGGGTTGACGGCGCCGTTGACGGTGTAGGTGGCGGGCACGGCCGCGAGCGCGCCGCCCGACGTGAAGTCGGGCACCCGGCCGTCCTTGAGCCGGAGTTCGTTGACGCACACGACGATGTCGGCCGCCGCCGCGATCTCCGGCACCTCGTCGACGTCGCCCTCGACGACGAGGACCCCGGCCATGCCGCCGACGATCTGCACGGACGTGGCCCCGTGCAGGTGGGGGTGGTACCAGTGGGTGCCGGCCGGGTGGTCCGGCGGGACGTCGACGGTCGTCACGTAGCGCGGCTCCGGGGCGCCGGCGGCGACCTCGTCGGCGGTGCGCGGCGCGAACGCCCGGTGGACGTTGTCGGCGTCGCCGGACGGGGAGACGTGCAGTCCGTGGGTGTGCAGGTTGAAACTGTTGAAGTCGTGCGGCCGGTTGTGGTCGCCGGTGTGGGCCGGGTTCGGCGGCAGGCCGTTGACCTGCGTCAGCCGCAGGGTGTCGCCACCACGCACGCGCAGGGTCGGGCCCGGGATCGTCCCGTTGTAGGTGCGCGTGGTGACCCGGCCGCAGCCCGGGACGGCGACGTCCGTGAAGCGCACGTCGAGGGTGCGCTCGACGACCCGTGCGGACGAGCCGGGCACCGGCTGCGAGGCCCACACGACCGGCTGGGGGAACTCCCCCGGCGGCGGGGCGAGCGGCGGATCGACCGGCGGGGCGGCCGGGGGCGCCGCCGTGCTCCGGCCGGCGAAGAGCCCGTCAGACGCCGCCACGAGGACGGCGGCCGCGGGGACGGCCTTGAGCACCGACCGGCGGGCGATTCCCTCTTTTTCGCTCATAGCGGGGCAATCTAGATCAACCACACAGGGGCGGTCCGGAGGCACACCGCAGTGGGCGGTACTCGGGCGGCCCGGGCGGCCCGGGCGGCTCAGGCGACGGGCGGGTAGCCGCGCATGCGGACGAGGTCGTGGGTGAGGCGGGTGAAGGCCCGGGCGGCGGCGCTCTCGTAGGCGTCGGTGCGCCGCAGGAGGGCGACGGCGCGGGTCGGGAGGGCCGGGTCGAGCGGGACGGGGGTGAGGCGGGGGTGGTCGTGGGTGACGGCGTCGGGCAGGACGGTCGCGAGCGGCGTGCGCTGCACGACCTCGGTGAGCGCCTGGATGGAGTCGGCCTCGACGGCGATGCGCGGGCTGATGCGGTGCCGCGCGAAGTACCCGTCGATGTGGCCGCGCGTGGCGAAGTCCGCGCTGAGCAGGGCGAGTTGCCGATCGGCGAGCTCCCGGACCGGCAGCGGCCGGCCGGCCGGGCCGGCGGCGGGGTGGTGCGGGCCGGTGACCAGGGTGAGCGTCTCGGTGAACAGCGCGGTGGCGGTGAGGCCCGCCGGGTGGGGGCCCTCGAAGGCGATGCCGAGGTCGAACTCGTCGGCCAGCAAGCCGGTTTCGATGCGGTCCTGGGTCGCCTCCCGCACGGTCAGGGCGATGCCGGGGTGGCGGGTGTGGAGCTCGGCGACGAGCGGGCCGACGAGGTAGGCGGTGAACGTCGGGGTGACGGCGAGCCGCAGCCGGCCGCGCGAGAGGTCCTGCACGTCGTGGACGGCCCGCTCGGCGGCGGCGAGGTCCCGCAGCGCGCCGCGCGCGTGGTGGGCGTACGCCTCGCCGGCGTCGGTGAGGCGCACGGTGCGGCCGGTGCGGTCCAGCAGTTGCGTGCCGAGGGTCCGTTCGAGCTGTTTGACCTGCTGGGACAGCGTCGGCTGGGAGATGTGCAGCTCTTCGGCGGCGCGGGTGAAGTTGCCGTGCTCGGCCACGGCGAGCAGGTAGCGCAGGTGGCGCAGTTCCAGGGCCATGGAGCAACTATAGACGGCATCGATGGAAACCATGGTTCATGCGTCTTGGACACTATAGGCACAGGTCATGCATGGTGGATCTCACCAAGGCCCGACGGGCCGGGCCGCTGCGAAGGCCCGGCCACACGAAAGCCCCGGCCGCACGAAAGCCCGGCCGTCATGAATGCCCGGCCGCCATGAAAGGGAGTGACCTCATGCCCGACCTCACCGAGGGCCTCGCGCAGTTCCAGCGGGACGTCTTCCCGGCCAAGAAGGAGCTCTTCGCCCACCTGGCCGCCCACCACGCACCCCACACGCTGTTCATCGGCTGCTCCGACGCCCGCGTCGTCCCCGAGCTGATCACCGGGTGCGAGCCCGGCGAGCTGTTCGTCATCCGCACCGCCGGCAACCTCGTGCCCGCCTACACCCCCGGCGCCGACGGCGTCGCGGCGAGCATCGAGTACGCCGTCGCCGCGCTGGGCGTGCGGGAGGTCGTCGTCTGCGGCCACTCCGCGTGCGGTGCCATGACGGCGCTCGCCCACGGCCACGACCTGAGCGGTGCGCCGGCCGTCGCCGACTGGCTGCGGCTCGCCGACGCCTCGGTGGCCCGCACCGCCACCACCGAGGACGTGCCGGCCCTGGTCCGGCAGAACGTGCTCGCCCAGCTGGCGAACCTCGCCACCCACCCGTCGGTGGCCCGCGCCCTGGCCGGGGGCCGGATCACCCTGCGGGGCTGGGTCTTCGACATCGCCACCGGCCGCGTCGAGGAACTCCGGGCCACCGCCCCGCTCGCCGCCTGACGCCGACTCCACTTCCGGGCGGCCCCGTTCGGCGCCTCCCGGCCCCCATGATCCCGCCCGCACCGCGCGCACGACGCGCGTGAGCGGCGCCCACCGAAAGGAACCACCCGTGGTGCACGCCCAGTTCGACCCGACCGCCCGCCAGGCCCTCGCCGTCGCCGCCGTCGACGCCAAGACCCGCAAGGACCTCTCCTGGCAGCAGATCGCCGACGTCTCCGGCCTGTCGGTCGCCTTCACCACCGCCGCCGTCCTCGGCCAGCACGCCCTGCCGGAGTCCTCCGCGAAGGCCGTCGCCGAGCTGCTGGGCCTGGACGAGGACGCGGTGATGCTCCTCCAGACCATCCCGACCCGCGGCTCGATCCCCGGCACCGTCCCCACCGACCCGACGATCTACCGCTTCTACGAGATGCTCCAGGTCTACGGCACCACCCTGAAGGCCCTGGTCCACGAGGAGTTCGGCGACGGCATCATCTCCGCGATCAACTTCAAGCTCGACGTGAAGAAGGTCGCCGACCCCGAGGGCGGCGAGCGCGCCGTCATCACCCTGGACGGCAAGTACCTGCCGACCAAGCCGTTCTGACCCTGATGGGGGCGGGCCCGACCGGGCCCGCCCCCCTTCTTCCTGAGGAACCCGCCATGGACTTCGGCCCGCGTACGAACACGGTCATCGACAAGGTCGCCTGGATCCGGGTCGAGGACGGCCGTCTCCTCGCCGCCCGCACCCGGGGCCGCGAGCTGTACTACCTGCCCGGCGGCAAACCCGAGCCCGGCGAGACCGACGAACAGGCCCTCGTCCGGGAGGTCCGCGAGGAACTCGGCGTCGCCCTCGACCCGGCGACCGTCACGCCGCTGCTGATCACGCGGGCCCCGGCGGACGGCAAGCCCGCCGGAACCGTCGTCCGCACCGCCTGCTACACCGCCGACCACACCGGCGTCCCCGCACCGCACGGCGAGATCGCCGAGATCGCCCACCTCACCCACGGCGACCACCCGCGCGCCAGCCCCGCCGCCCGGCAGGTCCTCGACCACCTCGCCGCCACCGGCCTGCTCCTGCGCTGGTAGGCGACCGGTCGGCCGTGAACGGCCGGCCACGCGCCCGGCAGTGGATCAGTAGAGGCCGTGGAACGGCACCAGCGAGAGCAGCGCCCCCACCCCGGTCGCCATCAGCCCGAAGCGCGCCGCCCGGGCGCCCCGGCCGCCCGCGGCGGCGGACACCCGCGGTGCGCTCTGCCGGGTCTCCGGCGGCGCGGTGTCGATCTTGGTGAGCGCGACCCGCCCGGCGAACTCCGCCCCCGGCCGCCGACGCACCCGGACGTCCCACGGCCGCGCCGGATCGTGGTCCACCACGACGGTGCGCCCGACCCGGAAGTCGTCCAGGTCCATCAGGTTCACGACCACCGTCGCGTCGGCCCGGTACGCGCGGCCGCCCGTCGGCGCGACCGTCAGGTCCAGGCGCAGCGGGATGTCCGGGCCCTCGCCGGTCGCCCGGGACGCCTCGATCCGCGCCATCGCCGGCTCCAGCCGGGGCGGCTCCGTGCCCGCCGCCGCGCGCCGCCGGGAGCCGGCGACGAGCAGGGCGATGGCCCCCAACGCCGTCCACGGCACCAGGTTCGCGCCGACCACCGTCAGCGTGACGGTCGTCCCGACGTCGTCGGCGGCGATGCCCGCCACGATCGCGCCGATCTCCCCGCCCAGCAGGACGCACAACAACAGTCCGGCCCAGTACACCCCGGCTCCTCCACTCGCTCGGCGCGCATCGTACAGCCGGGCGCCGCCCCGGACTGCGCCGCATGCGAAGGGCCCTGACGGCGGGGCGAGTCGCCGGGCGCCGGGCCGGCCACCGGGTCAGTCGCCGGGCACCGCCGGCGACGGCTCGGCGCTCAGGCGGTTCGACGCGCGGGCCAGGAGGTCGACGAGCAGGGCGCGTTCCTCGGCGCTGAAGCCGTCGGCGATCCGGCGTTCGATGGCGACGGCCTCCGCGTCGGCGCGCACCAGCAGGGCCTTTCCCTCCTCGGTGAGGCGCAGCTCCGTCACCTTGCGGTGCCAGGGGTGCGGCCGCCGGGTGATCAGGGCCTTGGCTTCGAGGTTGGCGAGCACGGTGGCGATGGTCTGCGGCGTGACCAGGCAGGCGCGGGCGAGCGCGGCGGCGGACAGGCCCGGGTGCTCGTCGAGCGTGTACAGCGCGACGTACTGCGGCACCGTCAGCCCGAGGGGCCGGAGCGCCGCGTGCTTGGCCGCCATCAGCTCCTGTTCGACCCGCTTGATGTGCAGGCCGAGGCGTTCGGTGAGCGGCATCTCCATGGGGGCGATCCTACGCCACCGGCTCATCGCACCCTGGCTCATGATAGACCCCTGATATTCATAAGAGCCCTGTTGACCATCAGAGCTCTGTTACATGTAAGGTCTCTGCCATTCCCACTCCCCGCCACTCCTGGAGGCACCCCATGTCCAGCCGCGCACCGCTCGACCACGTCGTCGCCGGGTCCGGACCGGGCCTCGTGCTGATCCACGGCACCGGCGCCGACGCCACCTCCAACTGGGGCGGTCTCATCGACCTCCTGCGCGACCGGTACACCGTCGTCGCCCCGAACCTGCCCGGCGCGGGCGCCACCGCCACGGACCCCGCACCGCTCGACCTGGACGACCTCGCCGACCGGGTCGCCGCCACCGCCCGCGCGGCCGGCCTCGACCGCTTCCACCTGGCCGGCCACTCGATCGGCGCCGTCGTCGCCACGGCCGTAGCCGCCCGGCACCCCGGGGCCGTCACCTCGCTCGCCCTGCACGCCGGCTGGCTCCGGACGACGCCGCGCGAGGCGTTCATGTTCGACCTGTGGGCGCGCCTGCTGCGCACCGACCCGGGCCTCCTGGCCCGCGAGTTGATCCTCGCCGCGATGGGGCCTGGCCTGCTCGGCGCCCTCGACGAGGAGCAGTTCGCCGAGATGGCCGCCGGCGTCACGGCCATGCTCGACGACCGCGTACTCGGCCAGATCGAACTGGACTCCCGCGTCGACCTGCGCGAGGCGGCGGGCCGCGTCACCGCCCCCACCCTCGTGGTGGCGAGCGCGGACGACCGGATCGTCCCGACCCACCACCAGCGCGAGTTGGCCGCCGCCGTCGAGGGAGCCGAATACGTCGAGCTCCCGGGCGGACACGGCCTCCCGTTCGAGGACCCGGCCCTGCTCTTCACCCTCCTCGCCGACTACGTGGACCGCCGCCAGGCACTGGAGCCGGCGCGGTAGGTCCGCCGGCCGCACGCGGCCGAGGCGGCAGCGGCCGCACCGGTGGCGGCCCCGAGCCCGGCGGCACCGGATCGGCGGGGGCCTTCTACGGTCGCCCTTGGACGGCCGAGCAGGCTTCGACCAGGGCATCGACCACGGCGCCGATGGCGGGACGCGCGGCCGAGGCGGAGCGCCACACGGCGAA
This sequence comes from Kitasatospora sp. NPDC057936, assembly GCF_042887525.1. Taxonomy (NCBI): domain Bacteria; kingdom Bacillati; phylum Actinomycetota; class Actinomycetes; order Kitasatosporales; family Streptomycetaceae; genus Kitasatospora; species Kitasatospora sp. NPDC057936. The sequence continues at coordinate 114,741 of NZ_JBHVPD010000001.1, read as the reverse complement.
GACCCGGCGCCGCGGGGCGTCCGCAACGGGCACGAACCGCACCGGAGCGGTGATCGGCTCACGTCCGAGGTGCGGGATGATGGCGACGCCGAGTCCAGCCGCCACCAGCGCCATCTGCGTCGCGTGCTCCGAGGCGGTGTGGGCGATACGGGCCCTCCCGAGGCTGCGCACCAGCCATTCGTGGCACAGCTGCCCGTCTCTCGAGGTGATCCAGTCCTCATCGGCGAGGTCGTCCAGGCTCAGCGCCCGGCGGCCGACGAGCCGGTGCTCCGGGGGCAGGGCGGCGTCGTAGGTGTCGTCGAGGAGAGCGCGGCGGTCCAGCCCCTGGGGCAAGGACCGCGGATCGTCGGTCCAGTCCTCGCCCACGGCCAGGTCGAGCAGTCCGCGCCGCACCGCCGGGACGGCTTCGCAGGGCTCCTGCTCCCGCGCCGACACCGTCAGCTCCGGGTACCGCGACCGCAGAGCCCGCAGAGCGGGCGGGAGCAGCGCGCGGGCGGCGGTGGGAAAGGCGGCGATCGTGAGGCTGCCGGCCACCGTTCCGCGGTGCTGCGCCATCGTCGCCATGATGCGCTCGGCCTGTTCGAGGAGTTCCGCGGCCTGCCCGGCGAGGAGGGTGCCGGCCTCGGTCAGGCGGATGCCCCGGCCTTGACGTTCCGCCAGGTCGGTGCCGGTCTCCTGTTCGAGCCGTGCCATCTGCTGCGAGACGGCCGAGGTGGTGACGTGCAGGAGCCGTGCGGCGCCCACGACGGATCCGGTCGTCGCCACCGCGTGCAGCACCCGCAGGCGTTCGAGGTTCAACATCTCAGTGATGCTACGAGGTGTGGTCCACAGGGATTCACTTGTGCTTCGCGGTGATCGAATCCAGAGTTGGCGGAGTGCGCCAGGTCGTTCTCATCGGGGGAGCACCGAAAGCCGATCGCTCGGGTTCGGTGCGATGCGGGGCCCGGGAGACCGGACGCCCCCGACCTGGCGCACCGAACGGACGGCAGCGGGACGGCCACCGGACCGAGCGGGAGCGCGCCCTGACCCCGCCCGGCCGGCTCAGTCGCCGAGCTCGTGCCGGACGGAGCCCGGCTCCGGCTCCCCGAGCTCGATCCCGTTCTCGTCGAGGCCGTTGACGATCCGCAGGCGGCGCGCCTCGTGACCGTCGCCGAAGTCGAACTCCACCCCGACCGTGCCGACGTCCAGGTAGCAGCGTCCCGACGGCGGTCGCCGTTCGACGAGCGCGACGCCCCGCAGTTCCCGGCCGACGAACGGTTCGAGGCGGTCGTCCCGGTGGGACCACTCCGGCGTGAACTCGGACTGCTCCCACCCCGAGACGGCCGCGGACGTGTCGATCGTGTCCCAGCCGATCGAGAGGTCGTGGAGTTTCGAGTGGCAGACCTCCACCCGGGCGCCGTCGAAGTCCAGCACCACCGGGCAGTCGGCGAACCAGTCCCCGTCCTCGGCGAAGCGCACCACGGCGAAGCCCGTCAGCCGCCGCCCGACGAGCCCCGCCAGGCGAGCGGCGTGCCGCTGCCGAACCGCGTCGATCCCGACGAGAAAGGTCGGGCTGAAACCTGAGATCCCCATGTCCACGGGCCCCAGTTTCGCTTCCCACCGCGCCAACGGACAACCCGTCACCGGTAGTAGGGTGAGCGCCGCCATGCGCGCGCGACGAAACGACCTCTCGTACGACACCCACCGCCCCGCGCTCTCGCTGGACGCCGCCGGGCCGCGTGAGCCAGGGTTGCGGGTCGAGTGCGCCGACGGTGGCCGACTGGTGCTCCGGCAGGGCGTCACGACGCTGCTCCTCGGCCGGGTCGAGCCCGGCCACTGGGGCGTCGCGGTGCACCGCACCGGCCGGTACCGGTCGCCGGTCCCGCCCATCAGCGCGGCCTGCATGCGCCGGCGGCCCGACTGGCTGCACCAATTCGCCGACCACCTCGAACGGGCGGCGCACGGGCCCCTGCACGCCGGCCGGTGGCTCCTGCGCAGCGGGGACCTGCCGCCGGACGCCCGCCCCGCGGAACTCGTCACCGACTGGCCCGCCGCCCACGTCGGTTGGGACTGCCCCGGCTGGAACGGCGTCGTCCCGCTGCGCCCGCCGGGCGACCCGGCCGACGCCAGGGTCCGGGCACACCGCAAGCACGTCCGCGATGGGACCCTCGCCCCCGTCCTGCTCTGGCGGGTCAGCGCCCTGGACGGCTACGTCCTCCTCGACGGCCACGACCGGCTGCTGGCCGCCCGCGCCGAGGGCGTCCGCCCGCCGTACGTGGTGCTCACCCGCGGCCTGGACCCGGCGCGGCGGACCCGCCGGGCCGACGAGGCCGCGGCGCGCGTGCCGCGCCTCGAACGCCACGGCGACCGCGCCCGCCGGGCCGCGCTGCACGCGCTCGGCGAGGCCGCCGCCCGGGCCGAGCTGGAGAGCGCGCCCACCGTCGCCTGGCCCCTCCCCGGCGGGGCGCCCGCATGGGACGCACTCGCCGCGGCGGACGCGCCCGGCTGGTCCACGTAGGGCGTGCCCTTCGATCCGTTGCAAACGCCCTGGCTCAGCGGGCCTCCGCCGAGGACGACTTGACGGCCGTGAACCGCAGCGCCCGGTCCGTCACCGGCCCCTCGACCAGCCGCTCGACGTCCTTCTCGTACGCCATCTCGACCGTCCACGGCCCGCGCGTGCCCGCGCGCGGGAAGGCCGCGATCCCGCGCTGGACGTAGCCGGAGCTCAGGTCCAGGAACGGCACGCGCTCCACGAGCGGATCGTCCAGGACGGGTTCGACGATGCCGTGCCCGTGGGCGTCCATATGGTCGAGCAGGCGGCAGAAGTGCCGGCAGACGAGGTCGACCTTGAGCGTCCAGGAGAGGTTGGTGTAGCCGAAGGCGAACGCGAGGTTGGGCACGCCGGAGAGCATCATCGCCTTGTAGACCGTCGTGTCCGCCGGGTCGACCGGCCGGCCGTCGACGCTCAGCCGCACCTTGCCGAACGGCGACAGGGCGAGCCCGGTGGCCGTCACCACGAGGTCGGCGGCGAGCTCCCGGCCGGAGGCGAGCAGGACGCCCGTCCTGGTGAACCGCTCGATCCGGTCGGTGACCACCGAGGCCCGCCGGGCCGAGATCGCCTTGAACAGGTCGCCGTCGGGCACGATGCACAGCCGCTGCTCCCACGGGTCGTAGCGCGGCGTGAAGTGCGTGTCGACGTCGAAGTCCTTCGGCAGTCGGCGGCGGACGTCGGCGATCAGCACGCGGCGCATCAGCTTCGGCGCGCGCATGCAGGCCCGGTAGAGGCCGCGGCCGAGCAGGATGTTCTTGCGGCGCACGATCCGGTGGGCGAGCCGGGGGCCGAGCAGCCGCAGCAGCACGGCGGCGATGCCGTCCTCGGCCCGGGCCGAGAGCACGTAGCCAGGCGAGCGCTGGAGCATCGTGACGTGCCCGGCGCGGACGGCCAGCGCCGGGACGAGCGTGACGGCGGTGGCGCCGCTGCCGATCACGACGACGCGCTTGCCCTCGTGGTCGAGGTGCTGCGGCCAGTGCTGCGGGTGGACGACCCGGCCCTCGAAGTCGTCGAGGCCGGTGAACTCCGGTGCGTAGCCCGCCTCGTGGTCGAAGTAGCCGGTGCCGAGGAAGAGGAAGCGGGCGGTGAAGGTCACCGGCGCCGCGCTCCCGGCCGTCTCGGCGGTGACCGTCCAGCGTCCCGTCTCCGACGAGAACTCCGCGCCGGTCACCCGGTGTCCGAAGCGGATCCGCCCGGCGATCCCGAACCGGGTGACGGTCTCCCGCAGGTAGTCCAGGATGCTGTCGCCGTCCGCGAGGAACTTCCGGCTCGTCCACGGCCGGAAGCCGAAGCCGAAGGTCGGCATGTCCGAGTCGGACCGGATCCCGGGGTAGCGGAACTGGCGCCACGTGCCGCCGATCGCGTCGTGCGCCTCCAGGACGGCGAAGGACGTGCCGGGGCGGCGCGCCTTGAGGTGGCAGGCGGCGCCGATGCCCGAGATGCCGGCACCGATGATCAGCACGTCGACGTCCGTGCCGGGCGCCTCGCTGGTGGTCCTGGTCGTCACTCGTGCCTCCTGGCCGTCGCGGTGCTCGGGACATGTCGGTGACGAGCATCTCCCGAGGACGCCGAAACGTTCCACCCCGCCTCCGTGGCCGCCCGCCACCCGCCGGGCGCCGGGACGATGGATCCCCGCCGCCCGGCACGGGGATCCACCGTCCCGGCCGGGTCACCGCGGCCGGAGGTCCAGGACGAGCTCGCGGGGCAGGCCGTGGGTGTCGTGGAGGTAGTGGAGGTCGTCCTCGGTGAGCGGGCCGCGGAAGCGGGGGCGGGAGAGCACCTGCCGGCCGCGGTCCAGGAGCCGGCCGAAGCGGTGCTCCTCGTCGAGGAGGATCCGGCGGACGACGTCCGGGTCCACGTCCTGGCGGAAGCGGTCCAGGGTGTGGCGGATCAACTCGTCCGGCAGGTCGCCGAGTCCGCGCTGCGGGTCGTCGCGGCGCAGCACGGTGAGCACCCGGCGCAGCAGGCGGCGCAGGACGTAGCCGCGGCCGGTGTTGGACGGGCGGACGCCGTCGCCGATGACGACGATGCCCGAGCGGAGGTGGTCGGAGACGAGGCGAAGGGACGGCTCGTCGAGCTCCCAGAGGGTCGGCAGGAGGCGGCGCCAGGGGTCGAAGACGTCGCACTCGAAGACCGACCCGCGGCCCTGGAGCAGCGAGGAGAGCCGTTCCAGGCCGAGGCCGGTGTCGACGTTGCGCTGCGGGAGCGGGACGAGCGAGCCGTCGTCGAGGCGGCGGTGGCGCATCATGACGTGGTTCCACACCTCGACCCAGCGGTCGTCCTGCGTGGGCGTCGACCGCGGCGGGGTGTCGCCGGTCCACAGGAAGATCTCGGAGTCGGGGCCGCAGGGCCCGGTCGGGCCGTTGGACCACCAGTTGTCCTCGACGGTGAGCTCGACGGGGACGCCGCGGTCCTGCCAGAGCTCCAGCGAGCCGGTGTCGGGGCCGACCCGGTCGTCGCCGCCGAAGACGGTGACGTGGAGCAGGCCGGGGTCGACGCCGAGGCCGTCGGTGAGCAGCCCGTAGCCCCAGTCGAGGCTCTGCGGGCCCTCGTAGTCGCCGAGGGACCAGGTGCCGAGCATCTCGAAGACGGTCAGGTGGGTGCGGTCGCCGACCTCGTCGAGGTCCGTGGTGCGCAGGCAGCGCTGCACGTTGACCAGGCGCCGGCCGAGCGGGTGCGGGCGCCCTTCCAGGTGGGGCGTGAGGGGGTGCATGCCGGAGGTGGTGAACAGCACCGGGTCTCCGGGCGGGGGCAGCAGGGTCGAGCCGGTGATGCGGTGGTGGCCGCGGTCCTCGTAGTACTCGATGAAGGTACGGACGAGCTGGTCGGTGTTCATGGGGTGGCTCCTTCGCGTGCGGGCCGGGCGGAGGCACCGGACAACGAGTCCACGCGATCGTCGGAACCGAGGAGGGAACACCTCGAAGGCACCACCGGCGGACCGTTTCCGGTCGCCGGGGGGAGGGGGTACGTCAGGCGGCGGCAACCGGCGAGCTGGTCGCTCGCGCGGCTGCGGTGGTGCTTCGGTCCATGACGTCCATGCCACCGAGGTTAACGCCCCGGGCACACCGCGTGCCAACCGTTTTCCGTGCGCACGCCGCTCACCCGCACGACGGCTCCCGAGGCTGCCTTCGGACCCCGGGAGCCGTCCTCACGCGGCGGACGTCACATGTTGATCATGTGGCCGGCCAGGCCGTGGATGGCCTCCTTGACGGCCTCGCCGAGCGTCGGGTGCGCGTGGACGTTGCGGGCGACCTCGTGGACGGTGAGGTCCCACTGCTGGGCGAGCGTCAGCTCGGGGAGCAGCTCGGTGACCTCGGGGCCGATCAGGTGCGCGCCGAGCAGTTCGCCGTGGGTGTCGTCGCAGATCACCTTGACGAAGCCGATCGGGTGGCCGAGGCCGTGCGCCTTGCCGTTGGCGGTGAAGGGGAACTTGGCGACCTTGACGTCGTAGCCGAGCTCGCGGGCCTGGGCCTCGGTGTAGCCGAAGGAGGCGATCTGCGGCTGGCAGTAGGTGGCGCGCGGGATCATGGCGAAGTCGACCTCCATGGTCTCCGCCCCGCCGATGGTCTCGGCGGCGATCACGGCCATCGTCTCGGCGGCGTGGGCCAGCATCAGCTTGGCGGTCACGTCGCCGATCGCGAAGATGTGCCCGGCGCTGGTGCGGCCGCGGCCGTCGACCGCGATGGCGCCGCGGTCGGTGAGCTTGACGCCGGCGTTCTCCAGGCCGTAGCCGTTGACGCGCGGCGCGAAGCCGATCGCCTGGAGCACCTTGTCGGCCTCCAGCACCTGCTGCTGCCCGTCCTTGGTGACGGTGACGCGCACCTTGGCGTTCGGGTCGCTGTCGTCGATCGACTCGACGCGGGTCGAGGTCAGCACCTCGATGCCCAGCTTGCGGTACTGCTTGGCGAGTTCGGTGGAGACCTCGACGTCCTCCAGCGGCACCACGCGGTCCAGGAACTCGACGATGGTGACCTTCACGCCGTAGTTGTGCAGCACGTAGGCGAACTCGACGCCGATCGCGCCGGCGCCCGCGATGATGATGCTCTCGGGCAGCTGCTCGGTGAGGATCTGCTCCTCGTAGGTGACCACGCGCTCGCTCAGGCTGGTGCCGGGCAGCAGGCGGGTGGTGGCACCGGCCGCGATGATGCAGTGGTCGAACGTGACGACGTCGAAGCCGCCGCCGCTGAGCGCGACCTGGAGGGTGTGGTCGTCGACGAACGTGCCCCAGCCGTCGTACTCGGTGATGCCGTTCTTCTTCATCAGGTAGTGGACGCCCTTGACGCGGCCGTCGGCGACGGCGCGGCTGCGGCGGAAGGCCTCGCCGAAGTCGAAGCTCACCCGGCCCTCGACCTTGATGCCGAAGGTCTTGGCCTCCTTGGTGAAGATGTGCGCCAGCTCGGCGTTGCGCAGCAGGGCCTTGGAGGGGATGCAGCCGACGTTGAGGCAGACGCCGCCCCAGTACTTGGCCTCGATGATCGCGGTCTTCAGGCCCAGCTGGGCGGAGCGGACGGCGGCGGTGTAACCGCCGGGGCCCGCGCCGAGGACGACGACGTCGTAGTGCGTGCTCATGGTGCTGACTCCTCCGAGGGTGTCACGGTGGTCCTGATCTCGGTCCCATGGTGGCAGGACCGGGCCTGGCGCACCCACCGGGTCTCGGCGGGCACGCTCCGCGCGGCACCGTACCCGTCCGGGGGCGCAATTGTCAGTGGTGTCCGCCTCCGTGATCGATGTCGCAGGTCACCGGGGTGGGCCGGCGGACGGGTTCGCGCGTTCGACGCCGGGCCCGCCGCCGGCGGGTCACCCGGCGAGCGCCGGGTAGTCGGTGTACCCCTCGGCGCCGCCCGTGTACATCAGGCCGTCGCGCAGGGGGTTGAGCGGCGCTCCGGTGCGCAGGCGCTCGACCAGATCGGGGTTGGCGAGGAAGCCGCGGCCGAAGGAGATCAGGTCGGCACCGGCCGCGAGCAGGCGCCCGGCGGCGGCCAGGCCGCCGTCCTCGGGCAGCGGCTGCCCCCAGCCGAGCACGGGGTTGGCGATGAGGGTGCCGGGCCAGGCCTTGCGGATCTCCTGGAAGACGGCGTCCTCGGGGTCGGCGAAGACGACGTGCAGGTAGGCGAGGCCGTCACCGGCGAGTTCGCCGGTCAGGGCGCGGTAGATCGCCGCGGTGTCGCCCTCCGCCATGCCCTGGCCGGTGAAGCCGGGCGACACCCGCAGGCCGACGCGCTCCGGGCCGATCTCGGCGGCGACGGCGCGGACCACCTCGACGACGAAGCGGATCCGGTTCGCCACCGGGCCGCCGTAGCCGTCGGTGCGGCGATTGGTGTTCCGGGCGAGGAACTGGTGCAGCAGGTAGCCGTTGGCGCCGTGCACCTCGACGCCGGCGAACCCGGCCTCGACGGCCCTGCGGGCGGCGGCGGCGAAGTCGGCGACCGTCCGGCCGATCTCGGCGGCGGTCAGCTCGCGCGGGACGACGGACTCGCGGTGGCCGCCCGGGGTGTGGATCGTCTCGGGCAGCGCGACCGGCGAGGGGGCGACGGGGTGCAGTCCGCTGTTCTCGGGGTGGCCGATCCGGCCGCCGTGCTGGAGCTGGAGGAACATCCGTCCGCCCGCCGCGGCCACGGCGTCGGTCACCGTGCGCCAGCCGGTGACGTGCTCGTCGGCGTGGATCGCCGGGATGTCGGCGTAGGTGCGGCCGACCCTGTTCGGGGTGGCGGCCTCGGCGATGATCAGTCCGGCGGTGGCGCGCTGGGCGTAGTAGGTGGCCATGATCGGCTGCGGGACGCCGTCGGCGCCGGCCCGGGTGCGGGTCATCGGGGCCATCACGAGGCGGTTGGGGAGGTGCAGCGGGCCGAGGTCGGCGGGCTGGAAGAGGCCGGGGGTGCGGGTGTTCGCCGTGTTCGCGTTCGTCGCCGTCGTGTTCGCCGTGTTCGTAGCGTTCTTGTGCGTCGTCTTCGTCGTCTTCGCCGTCTTCGTCGTCTTCGTCGTCATGCCGGAACCGTAGAAGCTCACACCGGTGTCAGCTTCAAGTGCGGTGGCCGGGGGCCGGGCTGACGGCCGGGTGGGCCCGCCGCCCGAGGACGGCAGCGGGCCCACCCGGTCGTCAGGCCGCCACCTCGTGGGCGTGGTCCTCGCCGAGGCCGCCCCCGGCGCCGCCGCCCGCCTGGGGCGACACGGTTGCGGGCCGGTCGAGTTCGCCGAGGTCCCACGCGAACGTGCCGACGGCGTGGGCGATCACGGCGATGTTCGTGTCGAACGCGTCCCGGTCGAGGTTGTCCAGGCCGTCGCAGGCCTGGTGGTAGCAGGGATCGAAGGCGACGCCCGCCGTGCCGCCGTAACGGGCCTGCTGCGCTGCCGACTTGACGACCTCGGCGCCGGTGTCGGTGCCGCCCGCCGGGATGCCCGCGTCGATGAACGGGCCGTAGTCGGAACGCCCGTTGAAGGCCACCGGCTCGTGCGGCACGCCGCGGCGGTCGAGGAAGTCGGAGATGTGCCGCTGGATCTGCGCCGAGCCCGCGGGACCGGCGCCGCCGCCGGTGCTGCCGGAGCCGTCGTAGACGAACTGGGCGTGGTTCGGGGAGGCGATCATGTCGAAGTTGAGGTAGAGCCGGATCTTCTTCCGGTCCGCCTCCGCCAGCGACTTGACGTACGCCTCCGACCCCTTGAGCCCGAACTCCTCGGCGGACCACCAGGCGAACTTGACCTTGTTCCGCACCGGCCGGACACCGAGGTTGCGGGCGACCTCCAGGATGCCCGCCGAGCCGGAGCCGTTGTCGTTGACACCCGGGCCGGCCGGGACGGAGTCGAGGTGGGCGCCGACGAAGACGGTGTTGTTCTCGTCGCCGCCGCGGGTCTCGGCGAGGACGTTCCACGTGGTGCGCGGCTCCGTGAACGTGCGGATGTCCAGGCTCACTTCGACCGGTCCGGCCGCCGCCTTCGCCGCCAGCGCCTCCCCCGCCGCCTTCGAGACGCCGCCGACGGGGATCCGCACCGCGTTCGGCTCGCCGAGCGTCCCGTTCAGGTCGCCGTCCGCGCTGTTGTAGACGATCGCGCCGGCCGCGCCCGCCGCTGCCGCCGCGGCCTGCTTGACGGCGAAGCCGCAGCCCCCGCGCCGGATCAGCGCGATCCGGCCGGTGAACTCCCCCTCCGGGTAGTCGGCGGCCGCGCAGCCGGTGGCCGGGCCGACCGGCACGACCGCCAACTCGCCCTTCACGCCCGCCTCCGGGCCGCTCGGCGAGTACGTCATGGCGATCACCGGCACCTGCTCGGCCTGTGGTGACACGACGTCGAGGCGCTGGGTCCGCGCCTCGAAGAACGTGTAGAAGAACTCCTGCCGCGAGACCTTGAGCCCGGCCCGGCGGGCCTGCTCGTAGACGTAGCGGGCGGACTCCTCGTGGCCCGGCGAGCCGGCTGCCCTGGTGCCGCCGTTGCGGTCGGCGATCCGCTGGAGGGCCCGGAGCGTGTCGAGGGCGTCGTCGGCGCTGCTCCGGTCGACCAGCCGGGCCGCGAGCTGCGCACCCCGGCGGGCCGGGTCCGGGTCGGCGCCCGCGGTGCCCGCCCCGGCGAGCAGCAGCGGCACGGCCAGGGCGGTCGCCGTCACCGCGGCTCCGGCGGGGTGGGCGAGCGGGGTTCTCGTACGGCGGGTGCGCGGGCGGCGGGTGCGCGGGCGGCGGGTGCGCAGCGTCAAGGCGGGTCCTTCCGACGGTCCGTGGACTCCGATTTGACATGACCGTCACCAGGCCTGCCAAGACCGCCGCGTCCGTCCGGGGGGAGGGCGCCGCGGCGCGACGGGATGCGGACCGGTCACCGCTCGGTGATGCTGGAGAGGTGGGGGACTCTCTTCCAGGAGTGTGACCATGTCCATGATGGATAAGCTCAAGAGCCTGCTCAAGGGCCACGAGGACCAGGCCGAGAAGGGCGTCGACAAGGCGGGCGACGCCTTCGACGAACGCACCGAGGGCAAGTACGGCAGCCAGGTGGACACCGCCCAGGACAAGCTCAAGGAACAGTTCCGCGACCAGCCGCCGCAGTAGGCCCGCCGCTGTCCCCTGAAGCTGACGCCCCGGTCCGGCCGCCGTGCCGCGCCGGGGCTCAGTCGTGTCCGGCGACCCCCTCGGGCTCCGGCACCGCGCCGCAGTTCTCGCACGGTTCGGCCCCGGCCCGCTCGCGCAGCCGTCCGCACTCCGGGCAGACCCGGTCCAGCCAGCAGGCCGCCTCTCCGCCTTCGTCCATGCCGCCGATTGTGCCGCCCGGCGCTGCGCCATGGCGAGTAGACACTGTCTACTCGGCCCTGGTAGACAGTGTCCATGACCGAAGAGGAGAAGGACCTCCGCACCCGCCTGGTGGCCGCCGGAGTCGAACTGCTGGCCCGGGACGGCGTCCAGGCGCTCGGCCTGCGCGAGATCGCCCGCCGGGCCGGCGTCTCGCACGGCGCGCCGCGCCGCTACTTCCCCACCCACCGCGAACTGCTCGCCGCCATCGCCCGGCACGGCTTCGGCAAGCTCACCGACACCCTCGCCGCGGCCGACACCCTCGCCGCCACCGACGGCCTCCCGCCCCGCGACCGGCTCACCGGGCTCGCCCGCGCCCACCTGCGCTTCGCCGCCGCCAACCCCGGCATGTTCGAGCTGATGTTCCGCCACGACCTGCTGGAGGGCAGCGGGGCCGACCTCCGCTCGACCTCGCTGCCGCTCTTCCGCACCTTCGCCCGCCTGGTCGGCGAGGCCCGCCCCGAGCGCGACAGCGGCACCACGGCCGTCGCCCTGCTCGCGAACCTGCACGGCCTCGCCCAGCTGCGCGCCTGGGGCAGCCTGCGGCTGCTCACCGGCGACGACGACGTGGAGCCGCTCCTGACGGCGATCGTCGACGCCCACCTCGGCGCCCCGGCACAGCGGTGAGCGCCGCCCGGCGCGAGCGGCTCACGCTCGCCGCGAGCATCACCGGCGCCGTCGTCGTGGCCCTGGACGGCACCGTGCTGTCCGTCGTCCAGCCCAGCCTCCAGCGCGACCTCCACACCACCGCCGCGGCCGTCCAGTGGACCAGCACCGGCTACCTCGTCGCCGTCGCCGCCCTGCTGGTCTTCGCGGGCCGCCTGGGCGACCGGTACGGGCACCGGCGCGTGTTCGGCGCCGGAGTGGCGGGCTTCGCCGCCGCCTCGGCCGGGATCGGCCTGGCGCCGGGGATCGGGTGGGTGATCGCCCTCAGGGTCGCGCAGGGCGTCGCGGGGGCCCTGCTGCAACCCGCGACCCTCGGCATGCTGCGCGCGGTGTTCCCCGGCGAGCGGCTCGCCGGGCCGATCGCCCTGCGCACCAGCGCGATCGGGCTCGCGGCCGCCGTCGGACCGCTCCTCGGCGGCGCGCTCACCGCACACCTCGGCTGGCGGGCGGTCTTCTTCCTCACCCTCCTGCCCGCCGCTGCCGCCGGACTGCTCGCCCTCACCGTCCCGATGCCGGGGCCCGTGCGCGGCGCGGACACCGGCGGGCTCGACCTGCCGGGCGCGGCACTGCTCGCGCTCACCCTCGGCTGCCTCGTCCAGTCCCTGGTCGGCCTGCCCTCCCGGGGCAGCACGCTCGGCCTGGCCGCCGCCACCGTCCTCGGCCTCGCGTTCGCCCGGCACGAGCGGCGCACCGCCCGTCCGCTGCTGCCCCCGGCCGTACTGCGCTCCGCCGGGGTGACGCCCGTGCTGGGCGCCCTGCTCGCGGCGTCGGCGGCGCTCTCCGGGACGCTCTTCCTCGCCACCTACTTCCTGCAGGACGTCCTCGCCCTCGACCCGTTGCAGAGTGCACTGCGGGCGCTGCCGCTCGCCGTGACGATAGTGCTCGCGGCGCCCGCCTCCACCTGGCTGGCGAACCGTCACGGTGCCAGGGAGACCGTCGTGTCGGGCATGCTGCTGGTCGCCCTGGGCGTATTGCTGATCTCCCGGCTCGACCGGTCCTCCGGGCCGGTCGGGACGGGGGCCGGCTTCCTCCTGCTCGGCGCCGGGTTCGGCGCGGTGATGGCCACCGCCACGGCCATCGTCGTGCGCGGCACGGCCGCCTCCCGGGCCGGGGTCGCGGGCGGCCTCCAGCAGACCGCCATGAACGTCGGCCCCGCCCTCGGGGTGGCGCTGGCGGCCACCGTCGCCGGACCCGCCGCCGTCGGCACGGCGCTCGGCCCCGCGGGCCTCGCCCTGGCCGCCGTCGCCACGGGCGGCGCGCTGCTGGCCACCCGCATCCCCGGCGCAGAACGGGGCGCGGTCGTGCCGGAGGGGCGCTGAGCGGCCTCGACGAGCCCCGTCGAACCGCCCGCGCGCCTGCCCGGGCCGCGCCGAGCGCTCGCCCGGGGCACCGCGCTCGACCGGCCCTCACCCGTTCGGCCGACATAGGCTGGCCCTGACCACCACCGCCCCGACGGCCGGAGGGCCGATGAGCCGACGCCGCCCCGCCAGCCATCCGAGCGCCGACGCCCTGCTGACCCAGCTCGAAGGACTCACGGCGCGCGCCCTGGCGCACGCCGAGCTCCAGCGGGCCCAGGTGGAGCTGGCCGAGGCGCTCCAGCGGGAGCTGCTGCCGGCCGCCCTGCCGCAGCGGCCGGAACTGCGGGCCGCGGCCCGGTACGCGCCGGCCCGGCACGGCCTGAGCGTCGGCGGCGACTGGTACGACGGCTTCCCCCTGCCCGACGGCTCCCTGGCCTTCTCGCTCGGCGACGTCCAGGGCCACGACGTGGAGGCGGCGGCGCTCATGGGCCAGGTCCGGGTCGGCCTGCGCGCGGTGGCGGCCACCGCCGCCGACCCCGGCGAGGTCCTCGCCCGGGCCAACGACCTGCTGATATCCCTGGACAGCCGCCGCTTCGCCACCTGCAGCTTCCTGCGCTACGACCCGGTCACCGGGGACCTGTCGCACGCCCGCGCCGGCCACGTCCCGCCCGTGTGGGCCAACCGCGACGGCCGCTGGGGCCACTGCGCCGACGAGGGCGGGCCCCCGCTGGGCGTCCTGCCCGGCGCGACGTACCCCGTGACGCACCACAGGCTCACCGGGAGCGGGGTCATGGCGCTGGTCACCGACGGCGTGGTCGAGGGCCCCGCGTTCCCCATCGAGGCCGGGCTGGACGAGGTCGCGGCCGTCCTGCGGGAGCGGGTCGGGGCCGACCCGGACGAACTGGCCGCCGCCGTGCTCCGGGTGGCCGACCTCACCGGACACGCCGACGACGCCGCCGTCCTGGTCCTGCGCCACGACCGCTAGCGGCTCCCGGCCGGGCCCCGGGGCAGGCCACGCGTGTCACACGCCGCATCGCCGACCGGGCGTAGTGAGATGCTGCCGTGCCGCTGACTACGCCGTTCCGCCCCCGTTCCCCCCGTGACCTGGCGGTGACCGCCATACGACTGCTCGCGGTCACCGCCGTCTACCTCGCCGCCGGCCGGCTCGGCCTGCTGCGCCAGGTGGTGATCGCCGGGGCCAAGGTCACCCCGCTGTGGCCGCCGACCGGGATCGCGCTCACCTGCCTGCTGCTCCTCGGGCTCGGCATCTGGCCGGCCGTCGCGCTGGGCGCCTACCTGGTGGTCGTCACCATCGGGCCGGCGCACTGGAGCTCGCTCGGCATCGTCGCCGGCAACACGCTCGCGCCGGTCGCCGCGTACCTCATGCTGCGCCGGGTCGGCTTCCGGATCGAGCTGGACCGGCTCCGCGACGGGGTGGCCCTCGTCTTCCTCGGCGCGTTCGCCGGCATGCTGGTCAGCTCCACCATCGGCACCACCGTGCTGGTCCTGAACGGCTCGCTGCCGGCGGACGGTTTCTGGTCCACCTGGTCGGCCTGGTGGACCGGCGACGCGATGGGCGTCCTGGTGGTCACCCCGCTGCTGCTGGCGCTGCGCACCGCCCGGCCGCCCGCCGATCCGGGCCCGTTCGACTGGGTGGAGCCGGTCCTGCTGCTGGCCGGAACCGCCGCCGCCACCCTGATCGCCACCTCGACCACGGTGAACCTGCTCTTCCTGGTCTTCCCCTTCCTGATCTGGGCGGCCCTGCGCTTCCGGCTGATCGGCGCGGCGCCCTGCGTGCTCCTGATCTCGGTGCTCGCGATCGTCGCGGCCACCGACCGCAGCGGACCGTTCGCCCGCCATGGACTCGTCGCCGACATGGTGGTGCTCCAGGCCCTCAACGCGTGCGCGGCGCTGACGGGCCTGCTGCTGTCCGCGATCATCGCCGAGCAGCGCAACACCTACCGCCGCATCGAGCAGGCCTGCGTCGAACTCGCCGAGGTGGTGAACCGGCTGGCCCCGGGCGAGGCGGACACCAGCCAGTGGCTGCCCCCCGACGACGGCGGCCGGTAGACACCCGTGTGGTGGGGACACCGGGGCTCATATCCAGCCGCGCTCGCGGGCGAGGAGGGCCGCCTGGAACCGGTTGGCGGCCTCCAGCCGGCGCATCAGCGAGGCCACGTACTTGCGGTAGGTCCGAACCGCGATCCCGAGGTCACGCGCCCCGCTCTCGTCCTTGTCCGCCGTGTACAGCGTCTGGAGGATCCTCCGCTCCAGCTCGCTGACGCCTTCGACGGACGGCCCGGTGCCGGGCCCCTCGGGCGGGAGTTCCTCCGCCGCGCCCCACATGCGTTCGAAGAGCGAGGCGAGCGCGGCGACGAGTCCCGTCTCACGGACGAGGATGGCGCCCTTGGCCGTGTGGGCGGGGTCGATGGGGGTGAGGGCGGCGACCCGGTCGCAGACGATGAGCCGCTCCAGCGGCTGGCGCGAGATGCGGATCTGCGCCCCCTGGGCGGTCAGCTCGCGGGCGTAGGCCATCGTGGGCCGGTCGTCCAGGGCCGCCGCGCCCAGGAGCGTTCGCATGTGGACGCCCCGGCGCAGGATCCGCTCGTCCAGCGGGCGCGCGTGCGCGATGGTGTCCGCGCTCAGCACACCGCCGGGGTGCGTCGTGAGGCTCTCCGTCCAGGTGAAGAAGGTGAGTTCGTCGATGACCTCCCGCACCTCCGCCATGCCCTCCAGACGCCGGATCGAGGCATCGGGGCCGGCCGAGCGCCGCTCCGCCGCCTGCACCCCCCGCTCGGCGATCAACACGTCGACCGTGCGGCTGGTGGTGACCTCCTCCTCCAGCCGGGACCGCAGCAGGCCCACCGCGTACTCCACCAGGTGCTCCACGGCCTTCGCCGGCGACACCGGGTGCAGCACGCCGTCCCCGGTCTCCCGGGCCAGGCCGAGGCCGGTCAGCCGCCCGCCGAGGTCCCCGTCGGCCGTGTCGAAGTGACCCGCGAGCTCCTCGTGGGTGGTCTCGCCACGGCGCAGGAGGAGCCGGTACGCCTCCTCGTCGTCCGGGGCGACCCCCAGGAACGTCAGGTGCCGCTGTCGCATGCCCACCCCCGTGTCGGTGCTTACCGCGCCACGGACCGCAAAGGTCCAGTCCAATAGTCGTCGAGATCGTTCGAACCGGAAAGCTGCCCTGTCCGGCGGCGGAACGGATGCCGGGAACGAAGGTCAGCCGAAGCGCCGACAGGACATGCTCGTGACGCGGAGCAGGTCCACGTGGCGACGCCTGACGAGAAGGAGCACCCCGACAGACTAGATGATCGATTCCAAGGAGTTAGCAGTCGTAGGCGGTCGGCGCGCATGGTCGACTGGTCGGTGTGAAGTCATTCAGAGCGGAACCGGCCCGCAGGAGTTCCGCATACCAGTCGGCGATGGTGCCCCAGGAGTCAGTCATCCAGTACGGGTGCCCGCGGCCGCCCCCTGCAGGATGCGGCACACCGGCTTGCAGTAACTTGCGCATCCCGAGGCTCGATCTGTCTCCACTCGGTCGTCAGAGTTGTTCGTGCGAGGCACCAGGAGTCCTCGCCCTTCTCAAGGGATCAAAGGGAGATGCAGTCCATGATCCGCACCGAATCCAGCCCGGCCACCTCCGTCCGGCTCCGCAAGTCCTTTCCCCTGTACGCCTGTTCGGCGCTCGGCGCGGCACTGATCGCACTCGTGGGCGTGGGCGCCGCGCAGGCCGGGCAGCAGGTGCAGCCCGCCGCTGCGGTGACCGGCGGCGCCCCGGCCGGCGCCGCCACCCCCGACGTCCACGACTGGGGCTGAGCCGGGCCGCCATCCGACTCGACCTGGAGGCCCCCGTGCCCTACGAACAGCACGTACGGATCGTGGCGACCGCCCAGGCCCTGCCGGCAGCAGCGCCGGAGACCGCTGCGGTACGCCTGATCTCCCTCCTGCCGGCCCCCTGGACCGCCACCCTGACCGGGGTGACGCCGACCGCCGCCACGCTGACGCTCTCCGCACCCGAGGCTCCGGCCGCCGGCACCGCCGAGGAGGCGGTCGACCGGGCCCTGTCCCGACCAGAGCTGTGCGGATGGATCCGCACCGAACCCTGATGGACATTCAGCAGGTCGATCCACAATGAATCCTGACGGATGGTCAGCACATCAATCCGCATCGAACCCTGACGGACATGGCGCGACAGCCCGCCCCGAAGCCCCTTCCCGGTCATGGAATTCCCCCACGAGATCCAGTCGAAGAATGGGAGCACGCCAGTGCCACGTCCACCCGCACTGCCGTCCGAGGAGAAGGCCTCGATCGTTCTGTCGATCCTCTCCGGTCAGGTCACCGCCGCCGAAGCGGCCCGGCGGGCCGGGGTCTCCGACCAGGCGATCAGCAGCTGGAAGCGCCGCTTCATCGAGGCCGGCCGCGAGGGCCTCGACGCCGGCCACGGCCAGCAGAACACCCGCGAGCTACAGCTCCTGAAGGAGATCAGCATGCTCAAGAGCGCGCTGGGCGACTCCTACCTGCAACTGCGGGAACTGACGTCGATGCGTCACCACCAGCGCCTGGCGGGCAAGTTCACCGTAGGCTGACCACATGATCGAGGACGGCGCGCAGGCCAGCGGCAGCGTTACCACCGTGCGCCGGGTGGGCGACACCATCCGGCGCCCCTGCGGCAGGTGGACGCCGCTGGTCCACGCACTGCTGGGCCACCTGCACGACGTCGGCTTCACCCGGGCCCCGCGGGTGCTGGGCATCGACGAATCCGGGTGCGAAGTGCTCTCCCTGCTCGACGGAGAGGTCGCGATGCGGCCCTGGCCCGCGGTCCTGCGCGGCGACGAGGGCGTCACGGCGCTGGCCCGGTGGCTGCGCGAATTCCACTCCGCCGTGGCCGAGTTCAGGCCGCCCCGGGACGCCGAATGGTTCGCCCCGGACGTCCGGTGGCGGCCCGGCCAGGTCGTGCGGCACGGAGACCTCGGTCCGTGGAACTCGGTCTGGCGCGGCGCGGAGCTGGTCGGGTTCATCGACTGGGACTTCGCCGAGCCGGGTTCGGCGATCGACGACCTCGCCCAACTCGCTTGGTACTCGGTGCCGTTGCGAGGTACGCAGCAGGAGCACGCGACCGGCTTCGGCGGCGGCGCCCCGCTGCGCCGCCGGCTGGAGCTCCTGTGCGCCGGCTACGGCGCCGATCCGGCGCAGGTGCTCGCCGGGGTGGCCGCGTTGCAGGAGCGGGAGTCGGGCCGGATCGAGCACTGGGGCGGGCGCGGCGTCGAGCCCTGGCGCACCTTCCTGGACCGCGGGGACGTCGCGTCGATGGCCGCCGAACGGGCCTGGCTGCGCGAGAACCTGAGTTCCCTCACACCGGCCCCGGATGCGCGATGACCCCTCTTCGGAACAGTTCGGCCTTCACCCGGAGGACGTAGTCGTCCCCGAAGAGCCCGTAGCGGTGACAGGCCGCCGTGACGGCTGCCTGGCGGGCCGGGGAGCGGTCGCGCAGCAGTGCCCCGCACAGCCCGGCGTCCAGGTGGGCCAGCGGTGCCACCAGACCCGCGGCCCCCGGGGTGTCCAGCATGAGGTCCTCCCAGCCCTGGAACACGGGCGTGTCCGCGGCCTCCCGCACCAGTGCGCGGGTCGTCTCCGGGGAGCGACTCGACTCCTTCATCCCGACGACGCGGTCGAGCCGGAGGATCCTGATGAGAGTCTCCCGGTCGATCCGGTTGCCGGACACCGCGGACTCGTTGTAGACGAACACCGGCAGCTCGGACGCGGCGGCGACGGTAGCGAAGTGGCCGTAGACCGCCTCCGGCGAGGCGGGCCCGCCCATCGGCGGCGCGACCACCACGGCGTCCGCGCCCAAGTCCGCCGCCACCGCGGCCCGTTCGACGGCCTCGGCCGCAGTGGCGACCTGCGCTCCGACGAGGCACGGAAGTCCGTCCGCGTGGCGCACGGTGAATTCCACCATGGCGCGCCACTGCTCCGCGGACAGCCGCCAGCCCTCCCCGCAGCTGATGGCCGGCATGAGTGCTGCCACGCCGGAGCGCGCGGCGCCGATCAGGGCCCGCACGCACGGCTCGGAGACGGCGCCGTCCGGGCCCACCGGAGTGACGAGCGGCAGGACCAGCCCGCCGCTGACCACCGGACGGGCCGGCGGGCCGGTCACGGGGCGGGTCATCGGCCGATCCTCTCCAGCGCCGTGGCCAGCCGCTTCACCGAGTCGGCGAACATGCCCGGGTCCCGGGCGAGCGCTATGCGGATGAACCCGTCGCCCGCCCTGGGCGCGTGCCAGTGGAAGTACGTGCCGGGCAGTACGTAGACGTCCTCCTCGCGCAGCAGGTGCTGCAGTTCCGTGGCGGTGAGCCGGTCGGAGGCGATCCTGAACCAGGCGACGCTCACCGGCACCACCGGTTCCTGGAGTTCCAGGACCGTTCCCGCCAGGACGTCGCGCGCCAGCCGGCGGTTGGTCTCCAAGACGGTGGCGACCGACGCGAAGCCGTCGCGGGCCGAATCCTCGGCGTAGGCGGTGAGCAGGTTGAGGATGAAGGGCGACACGTTGAGCAGCACGCTGGTGTGCAGCTTCCTGACGTCCTCGTAGACGTCGTCGCTGGTCACCAGCATGGCGCACTTGGCGTCCTGGACCGGCCAGGTCTTGCCGGTGTCCTCGATGGTGACATAGCTGACGCCGGAGTCCCGCAGGAGCTCGTAGAGGTCGAAGCGGCCGTACGGGGTGTCGCCGCAGAAGGCGAACGCGGCGAAGCACAGGTCGATGACCAGCAGCTTGCCGTGGTCCCGGCAGAACCGCGCCACCTCGGCGAACCCCGAGCGGCCGTGCTTGAGCAGGCTGAAGCCGGTCGGGTTGTTCGGGTCGACGAGGAACAGCGCGTCGCCGCGCACGGACTCCTTGAGGTTGTCGTAGATGTGCTGGACGTCGTGCAGGGTGCGCTCGGCGATCGGACGGGCCGTGACCCCCGAGTTCCTCAGCACGTCGTGGAGGTTGTCGAAGCAGGGCTCGACCAGTGTGACCGTCGCCTGCCGCTCCCGCAGGTACATCGCGACGACGAGGGTGGAGACCGAGGCGGCGTAGGAGAGCAGGGGCGGCTTGCCGTGCAGCGCGGACGCCTGCCCGTGCAGCCGGAAGAACGCCTCGGTGAACCGCCGCTCGAACTCCGCCTGCGTGCCGCGCTCGGCCTCGTACCAGAGGTCGGGCAGCCTACCGACGATCTCGCGCTGGCTCGCCGACTGGTGCTGGTGGGTGTGCGCGTCGGCCAGGTTGTGCCGGGTCGCCAGCGCTTCGATCTCGTGCTGCGTCAGGTCCGCGGGCCCGCTGGCCAGGGCGTCGAGTGGGCGGCTGTAGGTGATCACGACTCTCGTTTCTCGGGTCGGTCGGACGGACAGGCGGAAGGTGGCGGGCCTGGGCGGGCGGGCCGCACGGGCGGGGCGGGGCCGGCGGTCAGAACGGGGCCAGAAGCGCCTGGCGCAGCTGCCGGGCCACCCGGGGACCGCCACCGGGCCAGTGCCGGGCCTGCTCCCCGCCGGGGGCCGCCACCGCGACCGCAGGGTCGGCCGCGAGACGGGTGAGGAACCGCCGTTCGGCGGGCGGGAGCCCCGCGGGGTCCGCGTCGGAGGGGCCGGTGCCCGGTGCCAGGACGGCGAACCGGCCCCAGAGCGAGGCCGCATCGCGCAGCTCGGTGCCGTCCGGCCCGCAGACGACCGCGGCTCCGGCGATGGCCCGCAGGACGTCGTCGCGCCAGGGGTGCACGGTCCCGACGGCGACGCCGGTCTCCTGTGCGTGTGCGAGCAGCGTCTCCTGCGCCGGGCCGAGGGCGTCGGCGATCAGGACCACGCCGCTCCCCCTGGCGGCGGTGCGCCGGTACGGCAGGAAGGGGCCGACCGTCTTGACGCCCCGGCCGGATGCGGCACTTGAGGTGATCCGGGGGGTGGCCGGCGTGCAGACCACGACGCGTCCGCCGCACTCGGCCGCGAGCGCGGCGCCCAGGTCGGGGTCGGCGAGGACCGCGACCAGCGGCAGCCCGGATGCCAGCGCGGTAGCGGCGGCGCCCGGACCGCCCACGGCGAGCGCGGCCCGGGGCCGGTCGTCCCCGGCCGGGCCCGCCGCGCCGAGCCAACCCGGCAGCGGGGCCTCGCCCGGCGGGGGCGCGACCGGGACGTCGAGGTGGGCGAGGACCGCGGCCGCGACGAGGAGGTCCCCCAGGTCGCGCGCGGGTTCCAGGAACAACGAGATCACAGCTGGTCCCCCGATGTGACGGGCGTGCGGGCCCCGACCGCGGGTCCGGCGCCGGGCCGGCTCCGCAGGAGGATCCCGAACAACGGCAGGCTGAGCACGAGGAGGCCCGCGAAGACCCAGGTGTAGCCGAAGGAGGCGACGACGCTGCCGGTGACGACGAAGGACACGGTGGTCGCGAGGCCGCCGATGAGGCCGCCGAACGAGAGCACCGTGGAGCGCACCGCGTTGTCGGTGGCGTCGTTCACTACCTGGCTCAGCAGCGGGTAGATCAGATCGATGGTGAGGAAGACGCAGTAGTAGCCGACGATCGCGAACCACGGCCGCGCGGAGTACATCCCCAGCAGCCCGGAGGCGAACAGCACCGCGGCGATGAGCATCGCCCGGGTCATGCCGAGCGCGGTCAGCCGGTGGGCGACGGCGGACACTCCGGCGGCCACCAGGGTGATGAAGCCGATGACGAGGCTCACCGCGGTGGGTTTCAGCCCCAGCCCGGCGAAGAAGTCCTGGCTGAAGATGCTCACCGCCGTGACGCCCGCGTTGACGAGGGCGCCGAACAGCAGGGCGTTGAGGAGGTGGCGCCGCCGGCGCAGCACGCGCCATCCGGCGACGATGGTCCCCGCCATGGTCGCCCGCCGGTCCACGGGCTGGGGCGACTCGGGCACCCTCCACACGAACCAGCTCGCCCCGGCCACGGCGAGCGCGTGCGCGACGAACGGGAGCCAGTACAGGTGTTCGTACATCGCGCCGCCGACGAAGGTGGTCAGTGCGAGGACGGCGAAGCCGAGCCCCATGGCGCGTCCGGTCTCCCGTGCGAAGAGCTCGCTGCGGCCCAGGTCGTCCAGGAGTTCGTACAGCAGCGCGCTGTCCGCACCCCGCTGGCCCGCCCAGCCGAGCCCTTGCAAGGCGAAGGAGACGACCAGCAGCCACAGCGGTGTCGCGAGCATCAGCGCGGCGCCGGCCGCGCCGGCCAGGAGCCCCGCGGTGATGACGGCGCGGCGGCCCAGCCGGTCGGCGAGGGAGCCGAGCGGCACGTCCGCGATCAGCCGGGAGGCGTGGAAGCACGCTTCCAGCAGTCCCATCTCGAACAGCGAACGGCCGTGCGCCACCAGGTAGACGATGAAGACGCCCCGGGTGAACTGCGCGTTCGAGGTGCCCATGAAGAACCGGTACGCCCAGAGGGCGCGCCGCCCGGCCGGTGAGATCGCCGTCACCGCGCACCCCGGTCGCCGAACAGCCGGCCGGCCACCGCGCCCGCCAGCTCGCGGAACCCGGTCCCCAGCGCGTCCCGGCAGGCCTGCTCCGGCCACCAGTCGACCGGTAGCCGCTCCCAGCCGCGGATCGTGATCCGCTCGTCCGCGGGAGCGTCCTGGGCCAGCCGCGGCCACCCGGAGGGATCGGGCAGCGGTGCCGCCGCTACGTAGCGCCGTGCCGCGCCCGAGCCGAGCAGGACCGAGCGGCTCAGGTGCACCCCTTCGAACACGAGCGCGCCGGGCTCCTTCCGCTGGGCATCGGCGTAGCGCGAGCAGTACATGCGGAACGCGTCCAGCACGTCGTCGGAGTTGGGGAAGCCGAGCGGGTACATGCCTTCGTGGAACGGGGTGAAGAGGCCGTAGAGCTCGGAATCGGGCAACGGCAGGACCTCGTCGGGCCGTTCGTGGTGGACGGAGGTGACGCAGCGCACCCCCAGGGCCGCGGCGGTGTCGTCGAGCACGGGCGCCAGCCGGTCGCCCAGCGCGTGGAACTCCTCCGCGCGCGCCGGATGTTGCAGCGCCTCCTCGGCGACGCAGAGGCCGATGCGGGCGGGCACGCCGAACGCCTTCGCCGCAATCCAGCCGAGTGCGGCCTCCCACACGACCGAGACGGGCAGCGCCGCCGGGTCGCCCGCCGACCGGCCGAGGCACGGGTGGCAGACCACCGAACCGACGTTCTGCGGCCAGGAGTCGGCCGCGAGCGCGACCACGAGGCCGGCGACCGGTGCCGGCACCGGGCCGGCGACCGGGCGCAGTCCCGCCGACGCCCATCCGCGCGGCTCGCCCTCACCGGCCCCGGCCGCGCGCACGGCGCCCTGTCCCCAGTGCTCCGCCCCGAGCGCCGTCATCGCCACACCCCCAGGGACAACAGCCGGTCCAGCCCCACGCCCACGCAGAAGGTGGCGCGGCCGGCATCGCCCGTGAACGACGTGCCGTGGTCGTTGAACGAGGCGACGGCCACCGGCCGGTCACCCGTCATCCATTCGAGCTTGCGCCGCATACCGTCGCTGAACCCGTCGGACGCCGCGCACCACTGCCCCGGCACCGTCGCGGCGAGCAGGCCTGCGACCCGGTCGACGACGGCCCGCGCGAGCTCCTCGACGCGGTCGACCCCGGCGCAGCCGACGATCTCGAACACCCGGTACGCCTCCAGCCGGCCGGCCGGCTCCCAGCGCCGCGCCGGTTCGCGGCGGAACGCATAGCCCACACCGGCGTAGAGCCCGTCGGGCCGCTCACCGATGCCGTCGACGAACTGGAGGCACGCGGCGTGCGGGAGGCGGCCGGACGGGAACGCGCTGTCGACGTTCTGCGGGTGGTCCGCGCCGACGGCCGAGTCGGTGAGGATCGGGTACCAGACCGGTACGACGCCGAGGCCGGCCAGCGCCGCATGGAGGCCGTCGGCGAAGCGCTGCACCGCGACGGCCTCGTCGCCGACGGCGAGCGCGGAGCCCAGCGGGCCCGCGAAGTCCGTGGGGGCGACGGGCAGTCCGACGAGGTGCTCGCCGGACACCGAGGTCGTGAGCAGGCCGTCCCGCGGCAGCGCGGGGCGCTGCTCCCCCGGCGCGCCGGAGGCGAACCAGCGGCGCGGCGAGCCCGGCCGCGGGGCGCACAGGTGCGTGGCCAGCGTCGTCACGTCAGCCAGTGCCCCGGGCGCGAAACCGGCCGAGACGTCGACGTCCCACCGGGCTTCGGCGGCGGCCAGCAGGCCGGCGATGCGGAGCGAGTCGACCTCGCCCAGGATCGGGGAGTGCGGACCCGCGTCGATCTCCGCCGCCGCGAGCCATTGCGTGATCCAGCGGACCACTTCGGTCGTGTCCATCGGTCTCAGTAGCTCCAGTTCGCTGCGGTTCCGAGGCGGGCGATGTCGTCGCTGTAGCCCGCGGCCGTGGTCGAGCACCCCGTGCAGGAGAGCGGTCCCGCGGCCCGGAAGTGCGCGCGGTGGGTGCGGAAGCTCGGCTGGTCCAACCAGATCCGCCCGGACGCGTCGGTTGCACGGCCCGAGCCCCGCTCGTCGGGGTCGCGGTGCGGCAGGCAGCTGCAGGCGAACTGCCGGCCCTGCTTGGGGTCGAGGTAGACGACGTCGTCGGTGACGTGGCAGGCCGGTCCCTCGGCCCTGGGCGTGACGCCCCCGTCGAAGTACGCCGAGCGCTCGGCGTCCGTGTCGCCGTAGAAGCGCCGGCCGAGCGGGCGCAGCGCGCCCGGCCTCGACCCGTCGTACAGCGGTTCGCAGCGGGCCGTCACGTCGTCGGGGTCGGGGTAGCGAACGGTGCGGTCCAGCTTGATCGCGGACAGCTCCCACTGCTCGACCCCGATGTCTTCGAGGAGGCGTTGCAGCTGCGGCATCTGGGCGTAGTTGTGGGGGCCGACCACGGTGTTCACCCGTGGCAGGACGCCCAGTTCCCTGCACCGGCGCAGGCCCTCCACCGCGGACTCGAACAGTCCCGGTGTGCCGCGGTAGACGTCGTGCGTCCGCGGTCCCGCACCGTCCAGGCTCACGATGATCTGCGCCAGTCCCGCCTCGGCCAGCGGCCCTGCCAGGCGGGGCAGCCGGTGCCCGTTGGTAATGATCGACATCGCCATCCCGGCGTGGGCGCCGATCCGCACCAGCTCCGTGACGTCCTGGTGCAGCAGCGGCTCGCCGCCGGTGAAGCGGACGACGCGGACGCCCAACGGCCAGGCCTGTGCCACGGTGTCGCGCATGTCGGCGGCGGAGAAGCGGTAGCCGTCGCGCGAGCGCGCGAACTCGCACATGAAGCAGTCCGCGTTGCACGCCTCCAGGACCCGGATGAACAGGTATCGGGGCCGGCCGCCGGGTGCGGACGGCGCGGCGGGAGCCGGCGTGCGGGGTGCCTCGTTCATGTCGGCGTGCCTTCCCTCGGTACGGGTGCTTGGGTGGGTGGGTGGGGAACCGTCACGGCTCCGGCCCGTGCGCAGTGGGGGCGGAGCTGCTCCCAGAGGCCGGCCGTCGCCCCGTGCCCGAGCACGCCCGCGTGCTCCAGGGCCGCGGCTCGGGCCAGCGCGTGGCCGGCGGCCAGCCGGAGGTCGGGGGCGCGGCCGCCGGCGCTGCGGTAGCCGCGGCCGAAGGCCGCCCACCGCGGCGGCGGGACCGCCGCCCACTCGGCCTCCGGTGACCCCAGGGCGGCGTCGGACCAGTCGAGCACGGCCACCAGCTCTCGGCCGGAGACGAGGAGGTTGTCCTCCCGCAGGTCGCCGTGCAGCGCCACCCGGGCGCCTTCGGAGCGCCGCGCGTCCCGTTCCGCGGCCCGGACGAGCTCCGCGGCCGCGGCCGGAACCATGGCGGACCGGACGTGCTCCAGCGCGGTGCCGTAGCGGTCCCGTCTGCGCGGCAACGGGTGATCGCCGGTGTCGAACGGCCCCGGATCCGCACGTGTGTGCAGCCGGGCGGCGACCTCGCCCACTCGCGCCCACTCGGCCTCCGAGCGCGGCGCCCGCCCGTCGACGCGGCGATAGACCTGGTACGGGAGACCGCCCTCCAGCACCCCCGAGGCGCGCGCCTGCGGGGCGGGAGCCCCCACTCTGCGGGCCTCCGTCCACACGCGCTGCTCCGCGCAGATGCGCAGCGCGAAGCTGAGCCCGACCCGGACCACGTGCTCGGCGCCGAGGAGGACGAGGCAGTTGCCGCCGCCGTGGGTGTCGAACGAGCCGCCCGGTTCCAGCGCCGCGAGCACGGCGGCCGCCTGCGCGGCGGGACCGGCCGGCGGCCGGCCCGGACCGGGCGCGCTCATCGGGTGAGGAGGTCCGCCGTCGCCGAGGCGACGCGCTTGGCGTCCTCGGGCGACATCTGCGTGCCGAGGACCAGCACCCGGTTCCACAGCGCGATTTCCACCTCCGCGAGGTGCTGCTCGCGCTCGCCCCACCAACCGCGTCCGCGCATCCACGGCTCCACCCACGGCATCGCGATGAGCGCCGGGTACCCCCAGCCGGGGATGCCCTCGGCGGTGAGGGCGTCCACCAGCCAGTCGCGGTGACCGTCCCACTCCTCGTCCAGGACGACCGCGACGTCGAACCACGAGGGGGTGGCGTCGAGTCCGGCGGCGAGCCGGGCGGTCCGGATGCCGGCCTCGGCGAGGACGCCCGTGAGGACCTCGGCGGTGCGGTTGCGCGCGGCGACCCGCTCGTCCAGCTCGTGCAGCGCGGCCAGGCCGAGGGCCGCCTCGATCTCGCCGCCGCGGAAGTTGTACCCGGGGAAGACCCCCTCGAAGTTGCCGCTTTTCCCGTGGTGCGCGTAGGTGCGCATGCGCCAGTCGATCTGTTCGTCGTCGTAGACGTTCAGTCCGCCCTGCCCCGCGGTCACGAGCTTCTTGTGGCTGCCTGCGAAGGACCCGATGTCGCCGAGCGAGCCGACCGGCCGGCCGCGCAGCGTCGCGCCGTGCGCCTGTCCGCCGTCCTCCACGAGAAACCGGCTTCCCGCGGTGCGGTGGATCGCCTCCACGTCCGCGACGTTGCCGAGGAAGTGCGTGATCAGCGACGTGTGGATGTCATGCCCCTCCACCCATCGGGCGACGTCGTCCACGCACAGCAGGGTGTCCGGGTCCGTCGGCAGGAACACCGGCCTCGCCCCAAGGTGGTGGATCACGTTGAGGCTCGCCACGAAGCCCGAGTCGCTGAGCGCCACGGCGTCGCCCGGCCCCACGCCCAGCGCGAACAACGCGGTCTGCAGGGCCGCGGTGCCCGAGTTGTGGAAGAACGCCTTGCGGCGGCCGGTGTGCGCCGCGAACTCCCGCTCCAGGCGCTTGCTGTGCGGGCCGCCGCCCCAGAAGACCGTGCGCCGGCTGCGCACGATGTCGGCCACGGTTTCCGCGGCGGCCGGCGTGATCCCGGTGTCCTCGTACGGAAGCTGGTCGAAGCAGGGTGTGCCGCCGTTGACGGCGAGACGGCGATCGGCGCGGAGTTCATCGGGCGTGCGCATGGTGACGGTGTTCCTTTCGTGGTCCGGCGGTACTGGTGGGGGGTCACCTCGGCGAACGGCCGGCGATCGCCACGATCGCCTCGGCCACCTGGTCGGCCCCGTCGCGGACGGGGGTGAGCGCGGAGAAGTCCTTGTCCGGCGCGGAGTTCGCGGCGATCGCCTTGATCAACCCCTCGGTGATCTCCTCGTGCGCCCTCGCCCGCTCCGAGGGCGAGGCGGCGACCTCGGCGATGCGCGCGTGGATGCGCTCGACCGCGTGCTCCTCGCCGTGTTCGTGCCACCGGCCGACCGAGTCGCGCGCGAGCACCCACTCCGGCCAGCCGGCCACGAACGCCGGATCGCACCGGGTGGCGACCA
This sequence comes from Kitasatospora sp. NPDC057936, assembly GCF_042887525.1. Taxonomy (NCBI): domain Bacteria; kingdom Bacillati; phylum Actinomycetota; class Actinomycetes; order Kitasatosporales; family Streptomycetaceae; genus Kitasatospora; species Kitasatospora sp. NPDC057936. The sequence goes on along the minus strand of NZ_JBHVPD010000001.1, from coordinate 87,207 downwards.
GTTCGGAGTTCAGCACCTGGCTGAGGTTCTGCGGCGGCAGGAGCACGGCCGTCCGATCAAGCGACGCGAGCTCCAGGATCGTGGTGAGGCCCGGCGAGGTCAGGACGGTCTGCGCCGACCCGAGCAGCGCGCGGAACCCGTCGTGCGGCAGCGGCCCGACGGCCGGCCTCGGCAGTCCGTCCGGGAGCGACGCCGGCAGGGCCCGGACGTTCCCGGTGACGACGACGTCCGTCAGGCCCGCCGCATCCAGCGCCGCGAGTGCGGCCGGCAGCACGAGATCGAGGTAACTGGTGTCCCCCGGACGGGAGAAGGGCGAGTGCAGGCCTCCGACGTTGATCACCGCGGCCCCGCGCCGGCCCTCGCCCCGACCGTGGAGCCGCTCGTCCCGGCGGGCCGCCGAGCCGACGATGGGCTCCACCCACCGGAGGTTGGCCACCGAGGCCATCACCTCCGCGGCCGGCCCCGGCAGCGGCAGCGTCCGCTGCGCGCAGTAGAGGCTCGCCCCGACCGGGACGGCGTCGTGCGGCGTCCACAGGAAAGGGAGACTGTCCACGTAGACGACCGGGCACCCCGCCGCCTCCAGCGCGCTCGCCGCCTGCGGGTGCAGCACGACGAGCGCCGCGTCCGGAGCGACCTCGGCGACCACGCGGCGGACGTCGGCGGCGTCGTCGATGTCGCACTCCGCCCAGGACCCGATCAGGCCGTCGCCCAGCACCGGCCGGCCGAGGCGGGTCCCGATCCCGACGACATCGGCGGGCATGACGGCCGCCAGCGCGCCGAGGATGCTGGAGAGCTTCCCCGCGCTGCCCCACCCGAAGTCCACGCCGACGACGAGGAGCCGCGGCCGCCGGTCAGCGGCGGACACCGCTGCCGCTTCCCGAGGGCCGCTCGTAGCCGTACGGGCCCGACGTCTTCGGGTAGCCGCTCACCTCGCCGGTCCACGCCACGGCCGGAGCACTCGCCAGCAGCCGGTCCGACTCCTTGAGCAGGGCCCCCAGTTCATCGCCGCTCCAGCGCTCGGGCAGGGGCCGGATGCTCGTGGGCGTCACCGACCCCAGCCCGGCGATCAGGGCGGGTAGGCGCTCCTGGTTCGACAGCAGCAGGACCGGCACCCGCAGGGCCGACGCCCAGCCGAGTTCGACCAGGACCCCCGGCGACGGCGGGTCGCCGAGGATCGCGCACACCAGGTCGGCGTGCCGCATCGCGACGAGGTCGGCCGGCGTGCAGACCTCCGGAAGCAGCCAGCCCGCACCCCACGACTCGTTGTGATGGGCGTTGAAGACCGCGTGCCCGTGCTCCATGAAGTGGGTGCGCAATCGCTCCAGCAGTTCGGCCTTGTCGGGTTGGAGCCGCCCCGTGGACCAGTCCATCCACTGCGTGTAGGGGCCGGCCAGGAAGATGTTGGGCACCGAGGATCTCCGTCGTTCGGAATGGACAGCGCGGAATCGATGACGCCATCCGCGGCCGCGCCCGGACAACCGGGGACCTCCCGTTGGTGGACCCGGACCCCGCCCCACCTCGCCCCTCCGCCCTCCGACCGAACCATGGCGGATCGTTGACCCGCGCCGGCCCCGCCCCCGGGCCCGGTCGCGGCGGGTCAACGGTCGCCGATGGTTCGGCTTGCGGGGCGCGGAGCCAGGTGGGAGCGGGCCTGCGTCAACCAAGGCCGCGCCCGCGCTCGGCCCGGGGGCAACGGCCGTGCTGGAGTCTCCCGTGACGACGGGCCGGTGTCCGACGCGGCCGGTTCCAGTGGATGGGAATGAACAGATGGCGAGTCAGAATCCCGCAGCACACCCGTCCGGCGACCGGGGGGCGCCGCTCGTCCCGCTCATCGGAGAAGGCGGCCGCGAGCCGGTGTTCTGCGTGCACCCCATCAACGGCGAGGTCGGCTTCATGCTCGACCTCTTCGACATGGCCGACCTCGACCGGCCGGTGTACGGGCTGCGCGCACCCGGCATGGACGGCGAGTGCGCGCCGCTGCGCACCTTCTCCGGACTGGCCGCCCACTACCTGCGCGCGGCGCGGTCGGTGCAGCCCGAAGGGCCGTACTACCTGGCCGGGTACTGCCTCGGCGGCGACATCGCCTACGAGATGGCCGCCCAACTGCGGGCGCGGGGCGAGGACGTCGCGTTCGTGGGCATCCTCGATCCGGCCGTGCGCGACCACTCGGCGCGCGACCACGACGACGACGCGCTGCGGCGGTACCGCCTGGACGACCTGCTGGACGTCTGCCGGGAGTCCGGGCGCGACCCGGGCGGGCTCGACGTTTCCACCGACGCCGGGAAGGAGGAGCTCGTCCGCATCCTGCGCGAGCTCGGACGGATGCGCCCCGGTGACGGCGTGCGCGAGCTCGACTGGCGGGTGGAGGTCTGGGTGGCCAACATGCGCGCCATGCTCGCCTACACCAAGCCGGGGCTCGACGTCACCATCGACGTCTTCGTGAGCGACGCGGACCTGCTGCACGTGGCCCTCGAGTCCGAGGACAGGTTCGCCGCGCCGGCCCGGGTCCACAACTTCTCGGGCGACCACGACTTCCTCTTCGAGTCCCGGCACCTGGCGTCCCTGCTGCACGAGGCGATGGACGGCCGGTCATGGGCCATCTAGCCGCGCACGGGCTCTCCTACACCCTGCCGGACGGCAGGACGCTGTTCTCCGACGTGTCGTTCCGGGTCTCCGGCGGCGACGTCGTCGCGCTGATCGGTGCCAACGGAGCCGGGAAAACGACGGTGCTGCGCATCCTGGCCGGGGATCTCGCCGCCACCGAGGGCGGCATCCAGGTGCAGGGCGGACTCGGCGTGATGCCCCAGTTCATCGGGTCGGTGCGGGACGACAGCACGGTACGGGACCTCCTTCTGGCCGCCGCGCCGGCCGCGCTGCGGCGGGCCGCGGCGCGGCTGGACCGGGCCGAGCCGGCGGACAGCGGGGACGAACGGGCGCAGCTCGCCTACGCCGAGGCGCTGACGGCGTGGGGCGACGCCGGCGGCTACGACCTCGAAGTCCGGTGGGACAAGGCCACGACGACGGCGCTCGGCCTCCCCATCGACCGGGCCGCGGCCCGCGCCGTCACCACACTGTCCGGCGGCGAGCAGAAGCGGCTCGTCCTGGAGGCCCTGCTCCGGGGCCCCGAGCAGGTCCTCGTGCTGGACGAACCCGACAACTACCTCGACGTTCCGGGCAAGCTCTGGCTCGAAGAGCAGCTGGCGCAGACCGACAAGGCCGTGCTGCTGGTGAGCCACGACCGGGAACTGCTCACCGAGGCCGCCACGCACATCGTGACGATGGAGGCCGGGACGGCCTGGACGCACGGCGGCACGTTCGCCACGTGGCACACCGCGCGCGAGGCCCGGTGGGAGCGGATCGCCGAGCTGCACCGGCGGTGGGGCGAGGAGCACCAGAAGCTGAAGGACCTCGTCCGCAGGCTTCAGCAGCAGTCGGCGGTCAGCGACGCCATGACCTCGCGCTACCACGCGGCGCAGACCAGGCTGGAGAAGTTCGAGAAGGCCGGCCCGCCCGCCGAACTGCCCCGGCGGCAGAAGCTGGCGCTGCGGCTGCGGGGCGCCCGCACCGGGGTGCGGGCGATCCACTGCGAACGGCTCGAACTCACCGGCCTGATGAAGCCGTTCGACCTGGAGGTGTCCTTCGGCGAGCGGGTCTGCGTGCTCGGCTCGAACGGCTCGGGGAAGAGCCACTTCCTGCGGCTGCTCGCCGAGTCCGTCCAGGACGCGCCCACATCGGTGGAGCACTCCGGCGACTGCCGGCTCGGCGCGCGGGTGGTACCCGGGCTCTTCGCACAGACCCACCGGCACCCGGCGTGGTCCGGGCGCACCCTCGTGGACGTCCTGGCACGCGGCGAGGACGGGCGCGCCGGCGTCGATCTCCGCACGGCGATGGCGGCGCTGGGCCGCTACGGCCTCGCGGCGGCGGGCGAGCGGAGCTTCGAAACGCTGTCCGGCGGCCAGCAGGCGCGGTTCCAGGTGCTCCTGCTCGAACTCTCGGGCGCGACGCTGCTGCTGCTCGACGAGCCGACGGACAACCTCGACCTCGCGTCGGCCGAGGCGCTCCAGGAGGCGCTGGCCGGGTTCGAGGGAACGGTCGTCGCGGTCACCCACGACCGGTGGTTCGCGAAGTCCTTCGACCGGTTCCTGGTCTTCCGTGCCGACGGCCGCGTGGCCGAGACGGACACACCCGTGTGGGACGAGCGCCGCGTCGTGCGGCAGCGCTGACCTGAGGGAGTATCACATGGACCTGATCACCGTACGCCGCGTGGTGCCGGACGACTGGGAAGTCTGGCGCGCCGTGCGGACCGCCGCGCTGACCTCCGACACGGACGTCTTCGGCCCCTCCCCGGAGGGACTGCAGGAGCTGGGAGAGGAGGAGTGGCGAGACCTGCTGGACGCCGGTCTCGGCATGAAGGCCGTCGCCTTCGCCGGCTCGGAACCGGTGGGACTCGCCGGCGTCCAACTGCTCGACGGGGAACCGGCGGCCGCCGAGGGCCACAGTCTGTGGGTGCGGCCCACGGCGCGCGCACACGGTGTCGCGCGCCTGCTCATCGCGGAGACGGTGGCATGGGCTGCGGAGCAGGGGTGCGAGTCGGTCGGCGCCTGGACGGTCGCGACGAACGACCGGGCCCTGGCGGTGCTGGAGCGCTTCGGGTTCCGGGCCACCGGCCTCCAGCGCCGGCATCCCCGTGACCCGCGGGTCCGGCTCCGGGGCTCCTGCTACCTCATACCGGAGACCCGGCGCTCGCCCGCGCCCGCAGCCGGGAGGGGCGAGGCCGGATGAGCACCACGGCCCGGCCCCACCACCATCCGCTGATCCGCCGCTGGAACGCCACGGACCGGGAGTTCGCGGCCGACGCGGTCCTGCCCGACCTGCTGGACGCGGCCGCCGCCGCGCACCCCGACGCGCCCGCCGTCCGCACGACCGCCGGTGTCGCCCTCACCCACCGCCGGCTCGCGGAGGCGAGCCGGCGCATGGCCCTGGCACTCGCCGGGGCGGGCGTCCGGCCGCGGACCCCCGTCGCGCTGCTCGCCGACCACGTGCCGGAGGCCGTCGTCGCCATGCACGCGACCGTCCGGGCCGGCGCGTTCTACGTCCCGCTCGACCCCAGGTGGCCGGTGCGCCGCACGGCGGACGTCATCGAGTCGATCGGTGCGCGGCACCTCGTCGCGACCGCCGGGCACCTGGCGGACGCCGAACGGCTGCGCCGCGCCGTCGGGCGCGACCTGACGATCACCGTGACGCAGGAGGAGCCGGGACCGGCGCCGACGGACCGCCCGGCCCCGACGGCTCCGGCCGGGGCGGAGCCCGCAGACCTCGCGTACACGATCTTCACCTCCGGGTCGACGGGGCTGCCGAAGGCGGTCGCGGTCCGCCACTCCAGCGTCGTCAACCTGATCGAGTGGTTCAACCGCCGCAATGGGGTGGGGCCCGACGACATCCTGCTCCAGGTCGCCTCGTTCGGCTTCGACCTGTCCGTCTACGACGTCTTCGGCGCACCGGCGGCCGGGGCCAGCATCCTGCTGCTGACCGCGGAGGAACTGGCCGATCCCGAGCGGATCGCCGCGGCCCTGGTGGCGCACGGCGTGACGCTGTGGAACTCGGCACCCGCACTGTTCACCACGGTGTCGTACTTCCTCGACGAGTCCTCGTACGGCCGGCGCCGGGCGCTGCGCCGCGTCTTCCTCAGCGGCGACTGGATCCCGCTCACCACGCCCGCGGTCGTCCGGGCCGAGTTCCCGGGCGCGACCCTGGTGGCCCTCGGCGGAGCCACCGAAGCCTGTGTGTGGTCCAACGACTTCGTCGTCCACGAGGTGGATCAGAGCTGGGACAGCATCCCCTACGGCAGGCCGATGCAGAACTCCCGCTACTACGTCCTGCGCGAGGACCTGAGCCCGTGCGACATCGGCGAGCCGGGCGAGTTGTTCATCTCCGGCGCCTGCGTCGCGCAGGGCTACATCAACGACCCCGAGCTCAGCGCGCGGCGGTTCCTCCCCGACCCGTGGGACGAGGACGACCGGGGGTGGCGGATGTATCGGACCGGCGACCGCGCGCGCTGGACGTCCCAGGGCTGGATCGAGTTCCTCGGTCGGCTCGATTCCCAGGTGAAGGTCCGGGGTTACCGCATCGAGCTCGGCGAGGTCGAGCAGGCGGCCCGTCACGTTCCCGGTGTCGAGGAGGCGCTGGCCGTCGCCGCGGGAGACCCGCGCGACCCGTTCATCGCGCTCGCGCTGCGGAGCGCCGAAACGCTGGACGCGGCGACCGTCCGCGCCCACCTCGCGCAGCGGCTGCCCCCGTACATGTGCCCCGCCCGGGTCCTTGTCACCGGTTCGCTGCCGCTCGGCAGCACCGGGAAGGTCGACCGCGCCGCGCTGCGGCAGGCCTTCACGGACGGTGCCGGCGCTGCTTTCGAGGGCTGAGCCACGGCCCTCCGCCCCGGAGGGCGAACGAAACGTCAAGCTTGGAGGACCGATGGACGACAGGTTGTACGACGTGGTGATCGTGGGCGCCGGCCCGGCCGGTCTCTCGGCCGCGATCATGCTGGGCCGCGCGAAGCGCAGCGTCCTGGTGCTGTCCCTGCCCGACCGGCGCAACTCCTCCGCGACGACCGTGCACAACGTGCCGTTCGCCGACGGGGCGACACCTGCCGAGGTCTACGCGCGGATGGAGGGCGACGCGCAGGAGTACGGCGTCGGGATCCGGTGGGAAGAGGTCGTCACGGCAAGCACCCGGGACGACCACGTCATCGTCGAGGGCGCCCTCAGCGGGCCGGTCAGGGGAAGGCGGCTGCTGCTGGCCACCGGCCGCGCGGACGAGTTGCCGTCCTGGCTGCCCGACGGGGTCTGGGGCCGGTCGGCCTTCGACTGCCCCTACTGCCACACCCACGAACGGGACGACGGTGCCTACGTCTGTGTGGGGCACAACGCGGAGGCGCTCAAACTGGCCGCGCTCACCGTCCAGTACGCGCGCGAGCTGACCGTGGTGGTCTCGGACCCCGCCCTGGCCCGGACCGCCCTCGCCGCCCTGCTCGCCGAACGCGGCGTGACCGTCCTCGTCGACACGGTCGCCCACGCGCGGGTGCTGCCGTCCGACGCGCTCGAACTCAAGACGGCGTCCGGCACCGCGCTGACCGCCGACACGCTGCTGCTCGCCGACGTGGCGCGGGCGCGGCGCCGTCTGCCCGAGGCACTCGGGCTCGACCTGACCGACCAAGGGTTCCCCGAGACCACGCTGTACGGCCTCACCTCCGACCCACTGGTGTACAGCGCGGGCAACGTCGAGGGCTCGCCGTACTTCATGTGGACGGGTGCCGCCGGCAGCGGGATCAACGCCGCACGGATGATCTGCGAGGACCTTGCGTTCACCACCGACCTGACGAAGCATGGAGGCTGACCGATGACCGATGTCCTGGCGGTCGAGGAGATCCTGGCCGGGCTGTGGGAGCAGGTGCTGGGGAGGCGGCCGGACCCCACCAGCAACTTCTTCGACCTGGGCGGGGACTCGATGCGGGCCGCGAAGCTCACGGGCCAGGTGAAACGCGCCCTCACCAAGAAGGTACGGATGATGCTGATCTTCGAGCAGCGGCGGCTGTCCGACTACGCGCGCGCCGTACACGGCCTCCTGGCCGAGGACGACGGCGCGGTCCGGGACGCGCTGCTCGACGAGGTGCGGGAGGCCTCGGCGCACGACATGCGGCGGAGCTGAGCCCGCGGCACGGTGGGCGCCCGGCGGGTCCGGTCAACGGCCGGTGGCGACGCGAGCATCGTCCGGCTGCTCGATGGGCGACCCGACGGGCGGCCCGGTCGGCTTGGGCCGGGTGAGCGCCACCAGGAGCGCGAGCTGCACGACCGCCCCCACCGTCAGCCCGGCCCACACGCCGTTCACGCCGAGCGGGCCCGACAGCACGGTGGCGGAACCGAGTTGGGCGCCGAGGCCGGCCGTGACGGAGACGACCAGCGCCCGCCCCGCGCCCACGGCCTGGTGCACGCCGCCGACCGCGACGACGAAGGCGTACGGCAGCAGGTAGGGCGCCGCCAGGTGCAGGAAGCCGGCGGACTGCGCGGCCACCGCCGGGTCGTCGGTGAACAGCCCGGTCACCGGTCCGCCGAGCACCGCGCACAGCACCGCTGCGACCGCTCCCAGGAGGGCGGCGAACCAGCCGGTGGCGCGGGCGAATCGACGGAGCTCGGCCTCCTCCCCGGCCCCGGCGAGACGGGCGGCCCCGATCGCGGCGGCCTGGCGCAGCGCGTAGAACGCCATGGTGACGACGAGCAGCACGCGGTAGCCGACGCCGTACCCTGCCACCGCGGCGACGCCGAAGCCCGCGACGAGCGCGAGTTGGGCCGTCCCGACGGCCATCCGGGCGGTGAAGTCGAGGCCGAACGGTGCCCCGGCGCGGACGATCCGCCGCAGCTCCGGGCCGAGCTCCGGGCCGGCTCCTCCGGCGGGCCCGCCCGTCCGGCGCTTGGCCAGCAGCCGCAGTGTGAGGGCGAACGCGACCGCCCGGGAGGCGGTGAGCGCGAGCGCGGCGCCCGTCACGCCGAGGCCCGGGACGGGTCCGGCGCCGAGGACGAGCAGCGGGTCGAGCGCGAGGAGCAGCGCGTTGGAGAGCAGCGCGATCCGCATCGGGGTGCGGGTGTCGCCGGCGCCCTTGAACAGTTCGTCGGCGACGCGCTGGCCGGAGAACAGCCCGAACGCCGGGAACACGACGGCGAAGTAGCCCGCGGCGAGCCCGGCCGCGGGGCCGTCGAGGAACCCTGCCGCGAGGTGCTCGCGCAGCAGGAAGCCGGGTACGGCGAGCGCGACGGTCACCAGCGCGCAGAGCCGCCACGCCGCGCGCGCGGTGCGGGCGGCCCCGGCGGCGTCCCCGGCCCCGAGGGCGCGCGAGAGCCGCAGGCTCGTACCGGAGGCGACCACGAGGACGAGACCGAGCAGCAGGTTCTCGACGGTGCCCGCGAGGGTGACGGCGGCGACGGCCGCACCGCCGAGCCCGGCCACCCAGTAGGCGCCGATGACGGAGGCCACGACGCCGGACAGGAGTTCGGCGTAGACCGGTCCGGCCAGTGCGGCCAGTCGTGCCAGGTGTGTGCGCATGTTCCCTCTCCCGGCAGCGCCACGGCCGCTCCCTTGAGCCGCCCCCCGTCTGCCTCGAATAGAGATACATCGGATCGAGGCACATCGACAAGAGGTAAAGTGGCGCGCGCACCGGGCGCACTCCGACGAAAGGGCTTCATCGTGCTGACGCTCGCGATCCTGGGGTTCCTCTACGACCAGCCACTGCACGGCTACGAGCTCAAGTCCCGGATCACCGGCCTCACCGGACACGTCCGGCCGGTCAGCGACGGCGCGCTCTACCCCGCCATCACCCGGCTGGAGAAGGCCGGCCTGCTGCACCGCAGGACCGAGCCGGGCAGCGGCGCCGTCCCCCGCCAGACGCTGGAGCTGACCGCCGCCGGCCGAGCCGAACTCCGGCGCCGGCTCGGCGACCCGGAGCAGGCGGAGATCACCGACCAGATCCGCTTCTTCGCCCTGGCCGCCTTCCTCCACCACCTGGCCGACCCGGCCCGCCAGGCCGCCGTGCTGCGCCGCAGGCTCGACTTCCTGGAGGCGCCGAGCAGCTTCTTCTACGACGGGCAGGGCCGGCCGGTCACCGCCGAGCGCGAGCCGAACCCGTTCCGCCGGGGCATGCTGCTGGTCGCCCGGGCCTCCGGGGCGGCGGAGCGGGCGTGGCTCGCGGAGACGATCGCGCAGCTGGCGGGGGCGGGAGCCGCCGGAGCCGGGGACGCGGGGGGCTCGGGGACTTCGGGGGGCACGGGGGCTGCGGGGGCCCCCGGAGCTTCGGGGGCGTAAGCCGGGCTGCCCCGCTCCCCTGCCGAACAGCACAGAAACAGCACCGAAACCGGACCGAACGGGACCGAACGGCAGGGTGGGGAAGCGGAATTACCCCGATCGACACCTGGTCCCACCGGGCCCACCCGTCGCTATGATGATCCGCCTCACGTCCGACGGGCCCGCGGGGCACCGGTGCGGCGTGAACCCGCCACCGGGCCCCGCCCGCTCCCCTGGAGGCCGCCGTGACCACGTGCGAGACCGCTGCCGTCCAATCCGCCCCGCTGCGGCGGGACGACATCCCCGGCTGGTTCTTCAGTCTCGACCGGGCGGCCTTCGGGCACCTGCTCGCCACCCAGAGCGCGGCCGGGGTCACCGGCGACATCCTCGAACTCGGCAGCTACCTCGGCCGCAGCGCGGTCCTGCTCGGCGACCACCTCCGGCCCGGCGAACGACTCACCGTCTGCGACCTGTTCGACTCCGACGCGGGCGACGCCGACAACGCCGCCGAGATGGCGATGTCCTACCGCAGGACCCTCACCCGCAGCGCGTTCGAGGCCAACTACCTCGCCTTCCACGACGCCCTGCCGGAGATCGTCCAGGCCCCCACGTCCGCGCTGGCCGACGGCCGGATCCGGGCGGACAGCTGCCGGTTCGTCCACGTCGACGCCTCGCACCTGTACGAGCACGTCGCCGGGGACATCGCCGTCGCCCGCGCGGCGCTCGCCGCCGACGGCCTCGTCGCCCTCGACGACTACCGCTCCGAGCACACCCCCGGCGTCTCCGCGGCGGTCTGGGAGGCGGTGTTCACGGGCGGGCTCCGGCCGGTGCTGCTGACCCCGATGAAGTTCTACGGGACGTGGGGCGACGCGGCGGCCGCGCGCGAGGTCCTGCTCGGCCGCGACTGGCGGGCCGAGGGCTACACGGTGGACGAGGACACCATCGCCGGGTCGCGCGTCCTGCGGCTCAACTACCAGGTCAAGGCGCCGGTCCAGCGCTCCACGCCGCGCCGACTCGCCCTGGACCTCCTGCCCCCGGTCGCCACCCGCGCGACCCGGCGCGTGCTCCGGACGCTGCGCGAGCGCCGCGCCGTCCAGCCGGTGCGCGCCGTCTGACGGCCGGACGGGGAAGCGCCCCCACGGGGCCGGACGCAGCGGCGTCCGGCCCCGTTCGCGTGCGCCACCTTACGTGGTCATATTTTCGTATTGGCTGATTCTGCATCACCCACACGAGTGAATCCCCTTAAAAGATTTGCCCAAGGAACGTTAAAGAGCACATAGTGAGGGCGCCTCGATTTGGTCTAAGGATAGCCAAGTCCAGGCAAAATCTCGGGTGAATCGTGAGTGAATCGTGAGTGAGGAGAAGGCCTTGTTCCACGGAATCACGGCGGCTGGATACGGTCAGCGCCTGCGCGAGGACATCGCGCGGACGGGCACCACGCCGCTCATCGGGGTGTACGACATGTACTCGGCGTCGATCGCGGCCGAACACTACGACGGAATGTTCGTCTCCGGATTCGGGTTCGCCGCCTCCTACTACGGCCTGCCCGACATCGGCTTCATCGCCTGGCCGGACATGCTCTCCTTCGTCGAACGGCTGCGCGGTGCCTTCCCGCAGCACCACCTCCTGGTCGACATCGACGACGGCTACGTCGATCCCGAGGTCGCCTGCCACGTCGTGCGCCGGCTCGAACGCACCGGCGCCTCCGGCGTGATCCTGGAGGACCAGAAGCGCCCGCGCCGCTGCGGCCACGCGGACGGCAAGCTCGTCCTGCCGCTCGACGAGTACCTGGAGAAGCTGAACCTCGTCCTGGAGAACCGCACCGACCTCGTGGTCGTCGCCCGCACCGACGCCACGGAGGAGCAGGACATCCTGCGCCGCGCCCGCGCCCTGGCCAAGACGGACGCCGACGTCGTCCTCGTCGACGGGGTGCGCAGCGAGGACTGGATCCGGCGGATCCGCCGCGTCGTCGGCGACAAGCCGCTGCTGTTCAACCAGATCGCGGGCGGCAAGTCGCCCCGGCTGTCGCTGTCGGAGCTCGGCGACCTCGGGGTGGACGTCGCGATCTACAGCACGCCGTGCCTCTTCGCCGCGCACCGGGCGATGGACGAGGCGCTCGCGGGGCTGAAGGTCAACGACGGCCGGCTCCCGGCCGCCCCGGCGAACAGCCGGCCGGTGGGCGTGCGGGAGTCCACCGAGCTGCTGGAGCGGAACATCGCCCGCGCCCGGGGGCTCGTGGAGGTCACGGCGTGACCTCGGGGTCACCCGGTCCGGTCCGCCATCGGGCATCCGCCCGGTGGCGGGCCGGCGCCGCCGGACTCGCCGGGGCGTGCGCGCTGCTCGCGGGCGGTGCGCCGCCCGCGGCGGCGGGCGGGCTGATCACGGTCATCGACAACTCGCACGCCGACTCCTGGGTGGAGGTCGACCGCACGGCCAACGTCCAGCAGGGCGGCGGCTCGGCCGGCAGCGACCACGACGGCGCCGGGGCGGTGGTCGGCGGGGCACTGAAAGGCGGGTCGGTGGTCGGCGAGGCACTGGGAGGCGGGGCGGTGGTCGACGGAGTGGGCGCGCTGGTGGGGCCCGGAACGAAGGAAGGTGATGGATGAGCCTGCAGTGGCTGCGGCGGCGCGGCGTGGATCCCTACATGGCGGCGCTGGCCGGCACCGTCGGGCTCGCCGCCCTGTTCCCGGCGACGGGCACCGCGGCCCGCTCGGCCGCGGTGGCCTGTGACGTCGCGGTGGCGCTGCTCTTCTTCCTGTACGGCGCGCGGCTGTCCACCCGCGAGACCCTGGCCGGGCTGCGCCACGTGCGGCTGCACGGGCTGGTGCTCGCCTGCACCTTCGTCCTGTTCCCGCTGCTCGGGCTGGCCACGGCCGTGCTGACGCCCGTCCCGCTCACCGACCAACTGCGCACCGGCGTGCTGTTCCTGTGCCTGGTGCCGTCGACGGTCCAGTCCTCGGTCGCGCTGACCGGCGCGGCGCGGGGCGACGTCCCGGCGGCGATCTGCGCGGGCACGTACTCCAGCCTGGCCGGGCTGGTGCTGACACCGCTGCTCGCCGCCTGGCTGCTGGGCTCGCACGCCGAGCTCTCGGCCGAAGGACTGCTGCGCATCGCGGCCCAGTTGCTCGCGCCCTTCGTGCTCGGGCAGGTGCTGCGGCCGTGGATCGGCGGGTTCCTCGGGCGGCACAAACGGGTGCTGGCGCCGGTCGACCGCGGCTCGATCCTGCTCGTCGTCTACACGGCCTTCAGCGCGGCGACGGCCCAGGGCATCTGGCACCTCGCCACGCCCGGCGCCCTGCTCGGCCTGACCGCGGTGCTGCTCGCCCTGCTCGCCGCCTCGCTGGCCGCCGCCCGGCTCGGCGCCCGCGCCCTGGGGCTCGGCCGCCCGGCCGTCGTCGCGGCCGTGCTGTGCGGCTCGCAGAAGAGCCTGGCCAACGGCCTCCCGATGGCCGCGGTGCTGTTCGGCTCCGAGGCCGGGCTGATGGTGCTGCCGCTGATGCTCTACCACCAGCTCCAGTTGGTGGTCGGCACGATCCTGGCGGGCCGGTGGTCCCGCGCCCCGGAGCGGGCACCGACACCCCGTGCCCCGGAGCCGACCACGTCGGCGGCGCGGGGCTGAGCGCCGGGGCGGCACCGCGTGGTACCGCTCCGGTGGCCGGGCCTGCCCGCGCTCACGGCTCCGGGACGGCGCCGGTGCCCAGTGCGGCCGACCGCAGGGCGGCGGCCAGGCGGACGAGGGGCTCGCTCGGGCGGCCGGGGAGGCGGGCCAGCAGGAGGCGCCGCAGTTCCTGCGGCCCGCCGCGAACGGGCAGGACGCGTACCCCCGGCGGCGCGGCGGCGGCCATCGCGGGGGACACGGTGGTCAGGCCGCAGCCCGCGGCCACGAGGTGCAGCTTCGCCAGCCAGTCGCGGGCGGTGTGCACGATCTCCGGTCGTTCGTCCAGGCCCGGCCACACCCCCATGAGCCGGTCCGCACCGGAGGCCGATCCGGCGATCCACCGCTGCCCGCGCAGGTCGGCCGCGTCGACGTACGCACCGCGCGCCAGCGGGTGGTTCGCCGGCACGGCCAGGCAGAGCGGGCGTTCCGTGAGCGTCTGCACCACCAGCGCCGGCGACTCCGCGTCCGGCGCGCGGAACGGCGGCGCCGACGACAGCAGCGCGAGGTCGATGCTGCCCGCCCGCAGCGCCCGGACCAGTGCCGGGGTGCCGCCCTCACGGCTGACGACGTGCACCCCCGGGTCGCCGCGCCGCAGGGCGGCCAGCGCCTGCGGCACCAGCGTCGTCCCGGCGGTGGCGACCCACCCGAGCCGCACGGTGCCGCCCTCCTCCGGCAGGCCCGACAGCTCCCGGGCGGCCGCGTCGATCTCGTCGAGCACCACCGTCGCCCGGCGCAGGACGAGCCGCCCGGCCGCCGTCAGCCGGACGCCGTCCCGCCGCCGCTCCAGCAGTTCGGCGCCCGCCGCCCGTTCGATCGAGGCCATCTGCCGGGACACCGCCGACTGGGTGTAGCCCAGCGACGCCGCGGCCGCCGTGAAGGTGCCCTGCTCGGCCACCGTGCGGAACACCCGCAGCGCGGTCAGCGACACGTCCGTGAAGTCCATGACGTTCACGCATATCACGTGTGCGATTCTTTCGCTGGCGTCATGGTCACGGCCTTCCTACCGTGGCAGGCATGAACGCCGTACGCGTGAACACCACCGCTCCCCGCGTCGCCCTCGTCACGGGCGCCAACCAGGGCCTCGGCCGCGCCCTCGTCGACGGCCTCGCGGCCCGCCTCACCACCGACGACCTGGTGCTGCTCACCGGGCGCGACGAGGGCCGCGTCACCGAGGCCGCCCGCGAGGTGGCCCGGCGCCCGGACAGCCGCGCCCGGGTGCACGGCCGCGTCCTGGATGTGACCGACACCGAGGCGATCGGCCGGCTCGCCGACGACCTGCACGGCCGCCACGGCGGCGTCGACATCGTGATCTCCAACGCCGTCGCCCGCCTGCTGCCCGGCGAGTCCCAGGCCGAGCGCGCCGACGAGTTCATCGACGTCTCCAACTCCGCCACCCACGCCGTCCTGCGCTCCTTCGGCCCGGTCCTGCGCCCGGGCGGCCGGCTGCTCGTGGTGGCCAGCAGCCTGGGCACCCTCGGTCACCTCGACCCGCGCCTGCGGCACCTGTTCGACGGCGCGAACCTCGACCAGGTCGAGTACGCCGTCGAGTCGTGGCGCGCCGCGGTCCACCACGGCACCGCCGAGGAGAAGGGCTGGCCCCGCTGGCTGAACGTGCCGTCGAAGGTGGCCCAGGTCGCCGCGGTCCGGGCGGTCGCCGCCGAACGACGCACACACGATCTCGCCGCCGGGATCCTGATCGCGGCCGTCTGCCCCGGCATGGTCGACACCGCCACGTCCCGGCCGTGGTTCAGCGACTACGGCCAGGCGCAGTCCCCCGCCGAGGCGGCCCGGGCCGTGCTCGACCTCGTCCTCGCCGAGCCCGTCGACCCGCCCCTGTACGGCGAGCTGATCCGCTTCGGCCGGGCCCTGGACTGGCACGGCGGCACGCCGCCGACCGAGCAGGACCGCCTTCTGACCTCGTGACAATCCACCACCTCGACAGAGGAGTTCAGCGCATGAGCACCCCCATCACCACCCCGTACGGCTTCGCGAGCACCACCAGCGAGATCGCCCGGGGCGTCGACCTCACCGGCCGCCGGGCCGTCGTCACCGGCGCCTCCTCCGGCCTCGGCGCGGAGACGGCCCGCGCGCTGGCCGGGACGGGAGCCGCCGTCACCCTCGCCGTCCGCGACGTCGCGGCGGGCGAGCGCGTCGCCAAGGACATCACCGACGCGACCGGCAACCGCGAAGTGCACGCCGCCCGCCTGGACCTCGCCGACCTCGCTTCCGTCCGCGACTTCACCGCCGCCTGGCAGGGCCCGCTGCACGTCCTCGTCAACAACGCGGGCGTCATGGCCTGCCCCGAGCGGTACACCGAGCAGGGCTGGGAGTGGCAGTTCGCCACCAACCACCTCGGCCACTTCGCCCTCACCACCGGCCTGCACCGCGCACTCGCCGCCGACGGCGCCGCGCGGGTCGTCACCGTCAGCTCCAGCGGGCACCAGCTGTCCCCGGTGGTGTGGGACGACGTCCACTTCGCCTTCCGTCCGTACGATCCCTGGCTCGCCTACGGCCAGTCGAAGACCGCGAACGTCCTCTTCTCCGTGGAGGCCGACCGCCGCTGGGCAGGCGACAACATCACGGCCAACGCCGTCATGCCCGGCGCGATCTTCACCAACCTCCAGCGCCACACCGAGGGCCGCGGCAGCGGCTCCGTCCCGCCCGAGCTCGTGAAGACGGTCGAGCAGGGCGCCGCCACCTCCGTCCTGCTCGCCGTCTCACCCCTCCTGGAGGGCGTCGGCGGCCGCTACTTCGCCGACTGCAACGAGGCCGAGGTCCTGGACCGCCGCGGCGCCCCGCTGCAGGGCGTCGCCCGCTACGCCCTCGACGCGGACAACGCCCGGCGGCTGTGGGACCTTTCGGAGCAGCTGCTCGCCGACGACCTCGCAGGGGCGGGTCAGCGGATGTAGTACGGCCGGTTGTGGGCGGCGACCGGTGCGGACTGGTAGGTCCACACGCCCGCCGCCGGCGCGTCGGCGACGAGGTGGGCGAGGTCGCGGGCGGGCTCCTCCGCTGGGTTGCCGACGTCGAGGCGGACGCGGTCGGCCGAACGGTCGTCCAGGGCGAAGAAGCGGTACGGCTGGTAGACGTTGAGCGGCCCGGCGAGCAGCCGCCCCTCGTCGTCGGTGCCGTAGCCGGTGATCGGCGTGTTGTTGACCGGCTCGGACGCGAGGCCGGCCAAGTCCGCCTCCAGCGACAGCAGTTCCTCCTCGTGGCGCTGGAGCCCGCCGTCGTCGACGGTGGCCCGGCGGCAGGAGACGGACCAACGCTCGTTCACGGAGGGCGCGTTGAGGGAGGGCATCAACGTCTCGAACCAGCCCGCCCGCTTGGGCTCGGCGTAGAGGAGACGCCCGGCGTCGATGGCCAGCGGGTTGTCGCACAGCACGTGCAGCCGGGCGATGCCGAGCAGCTTGGTCTGGTCG
This sequence comes from Kitasatospora sp. NPDC057936, assembly GCF_042887525.1. Taxonomy (NCBI): domain Bacteria; kingdom Bacillati; phylum Actinomycetota; class Actinomycetes; order Kitasatosporales; family Streptomycetaceae; genus Kitasatospora; species Kitasatospora sp. NPDC057936. The sequence continues at coordinate 70,299 of NZ_JBHVPD010000001.1, read as the reverse complement.
TAACCCCGGGCGTACTGCCCGTAGTTCAGCTCGGGCAGGCGTTCCTCGGCGAACTCCGGGTGGGCGACGAGGTTGATCTCCACCTCCTGGGTGATCCCGCCGCCGCCCGGGTACTGCGCGAAGTACAGCTGGTAGTTGAGCGACACGCAGGCCCGCCCGTCGAACAGCGCGGGCACGAGCCCGGGGTGGCGCTTGCGCAGCAGCTCGCGCGCCCGCTCGGGCCCGACCAGGTAGTCGACGCCGATGTTGTGCAGGGCGCCGTAGTGGAAGGGGAGGTAGTACGGCTCCGGCACGGGCGGGAGCGGAAGGCCGGTCATGGCGTCTCCGGGTTCGATGCGGGGAGGAGGGGGGAGGACGGTCCGGTGCGTTCGGCGCCCACCGCGAGCGGGCGGCGCACGTCCAGCAGGTCGAGGTGCATCCGCTCGGCGCTGCGCAGCGCGAGCGCGGCCATGCTGAGCGTCGGGTTGGAGGTGCCGAGGGAGGGCATCGAGCCGCAGCCGACGGCGTACAGGTTGGGGTGGTCCCAGCTGCGCTGCCACTGGTCGACGACGGACGTGCCGGGTGCGTCGCCCATGACGTGGGTGCCGCCGGCGTGGCCCGCGCCCCGGTACCCGTACGCGACTCCCCCGTGCTCGACCCGGCCCGGCCAGCCCGGTCCGGCCGGGTAGGCGGTGTGGTCCTCGGCGCCGAGCAGCGCGAACAGCTGGTCGGACACGGCCCGGGCGGAGGCCATGCCGTCGCGGACGTACGCGGTGAGGTCGTAGCGGATCGCCGGGCGCGGCAGGCCGAGCGGGTCGCGCCGGTCGGGGTCGAGGGTGACGCGGTTGGCCGGGTCGGCGGGCTGCTCCAGCTCGAACTGGAGCGAGAACTGCCGGCCCAGCCGGTCGCCGAGGCGTTCGCGCAGCTCCTTGCCGCGCAGTCCCGCGGCCAGCGCGGCCCGGGCCTCGGACTGCGGGTCTCCCCCGGCCCAGGACCAGCCCCAGTTCCCGATCTCGATGCGGAACGGAGCCCGCCGCTCCCGTCCGGCGCCGAAGCGGAAGGCCTCGAACCCGCTGGTGGAGCCCGGCCCCCGGTAGGGCCCGACCGGGCCCGGCATCAGGCCCCAGGTGAGCAGGGCGGGGTGGTCCATGAGGTTGCGCCCGACCTGGTCGCTGCGGTTGGCGAGACCGGACAGGAGCAGCAGCCGGGCGTTCTCGATCGCGTGCGCGGCGAGGACGACGAGGCCGGCGTCCACGCGGTGCGCCTCGCCGCCGTGCGTCAGGTACTCCACGCCGGTGGCGCGGCCGGTCGCCGGGTCGGCGAGGACGCGGCTGACGACGGCCCCGGTGCGCAGCTCGACGCTCGCGGACCAGCGGGCCTGGGTGCGCCGCGGCGTGTACTTGGCACCGGTCGGGCAGGCCGGGACGCAACTGGCGCTGCCGGCGCAGAGCGGTCCGGTGGCGTCGCCGGGCCGGGTCGGCCGGCCGTTGCGGGCGTGCGGGGTCGCGGTGACGGCGAGGCGGGCGGGCACGGGCACGGCCGGGTCGCGGACGGTGCGGCCGTCGAGGTCGCGGGCGAGCCGGCGGTCGAGGTAGGAGGGCGGGATGGCGCGCATCGGGAACTCGTAGCCGTCGGGGAGGGGCAGTCCGACGGCGGTGCGCTGGTCGTCCGCGTCGGCCGCGACGCCGAGTTCGCGTTCGGCGTCGCGGTAGTGGGGCTCCAGGTCGTCGTAGCCGATCGGCCAGTTGCGGCCGTGCCCGAGGTCGGCGGTGCGGAAGTCCTCGGGGTGCATGCGCGGGGTGAGGCCCGTCCAGAGCAGCCCGGTGCCGCCGTTGGCGCGCAGGTAGCCGCTGGCGTAGGGCAGGGGGCCGTGCTGGACGAGGTGGCCGCCGGGCCCGGCGAGGTCGCCGACGTCGGGTGAGGGCGCGTCGGGGTTGTGCGGGTACGCCGAGGTGGGCGGGCCGCCGCCGGCGGCGCGGTGGGCGGCGGCGGTCTCGGCCGCGCCGGGGACGGTGCGGCCGGCTTCGAGCACCAGCACGCGCCAGCCCTGCGCCCCCAGCCGCTGGGCGACCAGCGAGCCGGCGATGCCCGCCCCCACGACGACCGCGTCCCAGCGCGTGCTCACAGTTCCTCGCCTCCCCGGGGCGTGTCGCCCCAACTCCCGTGGCCCGGTGCGGCGGCGCCGGGCGGGTCGGCGTGGAACGTCCGCCACACCAGCGCCCCGTCGTAGGCCCGCGCGGACCCGGGCGACTCCCCCGGCCAGGCCCCGACGTACCAGAGGTGGACGAGCGCGTGCTCGTCCCGCACCCGGTGCGCCAGCACGGTCCGGTGGTGCTCGTGCGCCATCCCGGTGGCCCGCAGCTCCGGCTCGTCGAAGCCGGTCAGCCCGGCGCAGACGCGGAGGAACTCGTCGAAGTCGGCGAGCTCGTCCAGTTCCTCGAAGTCGTCGAGGTCGTCGAGGTCGTCGAGGCGGCCCTCGGTCCCGTCAAGGTCGTCGAAGTCGTTGTCCACGCTCAAGCGGGCACCCCCACGCAGTCACCGGCAGGTGGCCAGGCCATGACACCCGAACCCGCCCGCGATCATCCCGCCTGCGCCCGCCAGCGAATCGTCGATATCCGAAACAGTCTGAAACTGGCCGAACTTGATCGCCGGTGGCCTGATCGAGCGTGACTCGCGGCCGTGATGCGACCGGGTAGGCCATGCGGCCGCCACGAGGAAGTCCAGGGACATCCAAGGAATCCCCAGGATTTCTTTACCGCCCGGTGACTCATCACCGCCAACCGCCGGCCTTACCGTTGTCGACGCTTGGTCAACTCCACCCCCTCACACAGGAGTAGCCATGTCCATAGCCCGTCGACGCACGTCTCGACGCGCCCTCGTCGCCTCCTCCGCCGCCCTGCTGACCGTCCTCGGCGGCGCGGCACCGGCCCTCGCCGCCACCGCCCCCGCCATCGTCCAGGCACCGCTCGGCCACCACGGCGGCGGCGTGCTGCGCAGCACCAGCAGCAACTGGGCCGGGTACGCCGCAACCGGCGGCAAGTTCACCAGCGTCAGCGCCAGTTGGGTGCAGCCGTCGGTGTCCTGCTCGGGCTCCGACACCTGGTCCAGCTTCTGGGTCGGGATCGACGGGGACGGCAGCAACTCGGTCGAGCAGCTCGGCACCGAGGCGGACTGCTCGGGCGGTTCGCCGGTGTACTCGTCCTGGTACGAGATGTACCCGGCGTACCCGGTGAACTTCTCCAACTCCGTGCGGCCCGGCGACCACTTCACCGCGAGCGTCACCACCAACGGCTCCGGGTCGTTCACGCTCACGCTCTCCGACACCACCCAGGGCTGGAAGCGCAGCGTCAACAAGACGCTGCGCAGCGCGGCCCTGGCCTCCGCCGAGGTCATCGCGGAGGCGCCGTCGAGCTCCACCGGCGTCCTGCCGCTCTCGAACTTCGGCACCGTCGGCTTCAGCGGGGCGACCGCCAACGGCCAGAGCCTGAGCGCCGCGGGCGCGTCGAGCATCACGATGGCCTCGGGCAGCACCACCAAGGCCACCACCTCCGGGCTCAGCGGGGGCGGTGCCTTCTCGGTGACGTGGAAGCACAGCTGACGTAGGGCGTGTCGTCCGGCGCGCCGCCGCTACGAGCGGCGTGCCGGGCGACACGTCGGACGGGCGATGCCTGCGACGAGCCGGGCCTAGGACGAGCCGGGCCTCAGAGCAGTGGGCCGAGGACGGGCAGCACCGGCTTGCACGGCACCGGGACGGGGTGCGCAGGGTCGAGCGCGTTGCGGACGTCGGCCAGCGCGACCGGGTCGTACGGGCCCTCCAGGTGGTCGGCGGCGTCGGCCACGCACTGGTCCTGCAGGGTCAGGTTCGTGACGTGCGGCCCGGCCGGCAGGTAGGAGTTGGTGTACGGGGTGACGACCTCGTCGAACCTCGACGCGATGACGGTGTACTCGACGCCCGGGAGGGTCGCGCCGCCCGCGTCGAGCGCGGCGATGAACGGGGAGCCCGCCTCCTGCTCGACGCAGGCCGGACAGGCGGTGTCGAGCACCGCGTTCGCCGGCTCCAGGATGTGCAACTCGGTCGCGAGCACACTGAGGCCGTCCAACGTGGTGCCCTCGTTGAGGGGGGTGATGCCGACGAGCTTGGCCACCTTCGCGGCGCCGCCGTCGTTCTTCAGGTAGTAGCGCGGCAGCACGCCGCCGCCCTGGGAGTGTCCGACGAGATCGGCCTTGGCCGCCCCGGTGGCGGCGAGGACCTGGTCGACGAACGCGGACAGTTGCCGGGCGGAGTCCTCGATCGGCCCGAGGCCCTGCATCGGCGCACCGGGGGCGCCGCCGTAGTCGAACGCGTAGACGCAGTACCCGGCGTTGGCGAGCAGCGGGGCCGCGCCGCGCCAGTTGTCGTTCATGTTCTCGGCCGTGCCGTGCACGAGGACGACCGGCTCCGGGTGCGCTGCGCCGGGCCGGCAGGACCAGTCGTTCGCGCCGGGCGGGGCGGCGTCGGGGGTGAGGAAGCCCGCCGGGAAGCCGATCGCGAAGTGGTACTCGACCGGGTACACCGGGGCGGCTGCGGCCGGGTGGACGGCGGCGGCCAGCAGGCTGCCCGCAGTGACCGCCGCGACCGCGAGCGCCCGACCTCGATTCGCTCTCATGAGGTATTTCCTGCCGTCAGGAATTCTTTCTGCACTTACCGAAAACTATCACCTGCACAAGCATTACGCAGGTCAGAAGCCACCGGTAAGGCAGGCCGCACTCCCGCTGCGAGCAGAGAGTAATCAGTAGCCTCGTCAGATATTCATATGGCATGACGGCATTGTGGCCCAGGAATTCCAGGCTTTCATTCCGGAATTCTCGCACCAAATTCCGTGACGCCCGGTACGGGAGTCCGGGCCCTGCGCCCGGACGTCACGAGACCACCCGCAGCCGCCCCGGAGTCGGCCGCGTCAGCCGGTCGACGTGCGCGGCGCTCTCCGCCTCGGCCGGGAGCAGCACGAGGAGCTGCTGTGCGTCGGCGGCGAGGTCCAGGGTCTCGCGCACGAGCGGCGCTCGGCGTGCGGCTGACGGGGGACGAGACGGCCGCCCCGGAGCGGCCGTACGCGCCCCGGCTGCCGACCGGGTTCCGATCAGCCCAGCTTGTCCGCCTCCCGGACCCGGTGGAGGTGGACGAGCACGTCGAAGGACTCGGCGATCCGCACGGTGCTGAGCGGCACGGGGTACCCGGTGCCGATGCTGCGCAGCGGTCGGGGGGTGTCCAGCCAGGCGCGGGCCGCGGGCGGGGCGCTGCGGACGTCGAGGTAGAAGTCGCCGCCGCGGACCCGGTCGAGGGTCTCCTCGGTGGTGCCGGGCGCGGGCGGGCCCACCGTGAACTTCGTCCACTCGCGGTCCGGGAGCCCGGACGACGCTTGCGAATCCTGGGAGAGGAAGGAGCCCTGGCCGAAGGTCAACCCGACCGGGAGGTACCCGCCGCCGAGCGCCTCGCGCAAGAACCCGCCCTGCGCCTTCGGGTGCTGGTCGGGGTCGTCGGGGACGTACGCGATGTGACCGTTGTGCGCCGACACGAGCATGCGGTGGCCGGTCTGCCGGTGCCACCAGACGACGTTGTCGGCCATCACCCGGTCGCGGTGGAGCATCGCGGCGCGCAGCGCGCCTTCGTCCTGGAGGTCGACCCCGAGGAACACCGCGGTCTGCGCGATGGAGCGGGCGTGCTGCACGGCCCACGCGAACTCCTCGCCGCTCTGGCCATGTTGACTTTCCATCAGCTTGAAAGCCGCTTCGGCGTTGCCCGCGAGGCGCTGCCGCTCGGCGAGCGGGCGGCGCAGGTAGGCGAAGCTGTCGTCGAGGGGGCGCAGGCCGGCGTACAGCTCGGTGAAGCGCGGCAGCAACTCCGGGTGCCGGCGCCGGACGTAGCCCGTCACCCGTTCGAAGAAGGCGTCCCCGACGCGCGGGGCGCCGATGTCGTCGCCCATGAAGTGGACGCGGCGGCGGGGGTTGCGCCGGTTGTGGTCCCGCATCCACTCGACGAGGTGCAGGAACTCCTCACGCTCCCACGGCGATCCGCCCAGCGCGGCCCGCACGACCCGGCGCGCGTCGCCGGGTCCGCCCTGGACGAACTCGTCGACGAGCAACCCGGCCGGCCAGCTCATCTCCAGGGCGAAGGCTCCGAAGCCCTTCTCCTCCACGAGGTACCGGAAGACGCGCTCCTTCATCGCGAAGAACTCGTGCGACCCGTGCGTCGCCTCCCCCAGGCCGACGACCCGGGCGTCCCCCACCATCGCCCCGAACGCCCGGAGGTCGGACGGGTCCGCCCCCGGCACCGGGGAGCGCAGCGGCCGGGAGGCGCGTAACAGCGCGGCCCGGACCGGCTCCTGCTCCTCCCCCGCACGCGCGGCCGTGGCCGTGGCCGGCACCGCCAGCGCCCCCGCCCCGGCCGCTGCCGCCGCCCGCAGCAGCGAACGCCGCCCGATCAGCCCACCCATGCACGATCACCCATCCCCGACTCGGCTTCCTGCTCCTGCCGTTGATGATCGCCCACGATCCGTCCGCGACACCCTGGGGCTGGCCTCCGACCTCGCCTGGGGATAACCCCCTCCCACGCGATGACGGACCTCGTCATATCCGTGTCCTTGCCGCTGCACCCGAGCCCGGTCACGCTGGAAGGGTGAGCTCTTCCCCCGAGCTCTTCGCCCGGGCCGGGCGCCGGACCGGGGACGACACCGCCCCTCCCCGGAAGGCACCCCCATGCGCATCGCCATCCCGATCTTCGACGGCTTCACCGCACTCGACGCCGTCGGCCCGTACGAGGTCCTCCGCATGCTCCCGGAAGCCGACGTCGTCTTCACCGCCGCCACCGCGGGCCCCTGCACGGACGGCGCGGGCCTGCTCCACGTCGTCGCGACGGCCCCCTTCGAGGACGTCACGGAAGCCGACGTCCTGGTGGTCCCCGGCGGCCCGGGCGCCCGCAGCCGCCTCACCGACGAGCCGCTGCTCGACTGGATCCGCCGCGTCCACACCACGACCACCTGGACGACGTCGGTCTGCACCGGCTCCCTGCTCCTCGCCGCCGCCGGCCTCCTCGACGGCCTGGAAGCGACCACCCACTGGAGCGCCGTCCACATCCTGGAGTCCTACGGCGCCACCTACACGCCCCACCGCGTCGTCGAACAACCCGGCGACATCATCACCGCCGCCGGCGTCTCGTCGGGCATCGACATGGCCCTGCGCCTCGCCGAACTGACCGCCGGCCGCACCGCCGCCGAGGCCTTCCAACTCGCCATCGAGTACGACCCCCAGCCCCCGTTCGACGCCGGCTCCTACGCCAAGGCCCCCCAGGCGGCCAAGGACTACCTGGCCGCCCGCTCGTCGTCCCCGACGAACAGGCGGTGACAGCGGGCCCCTTCAGCCCCCGACCGCCTCCGGTACGGGTGAGCCCTTCGCCGTGCGCGGGGCGGTCAGCGGGCCGGCGGCGAAGACGGCCAGGCCGGCGAGGACCGCCAGGCAGGCGCAGGCGGGCCAGAGCAGACCCGGGGCGGACTGGTAGAGGGCGCCGCCGAGCGGGGGTGCGAGGACGGTGCCGCTGGTGGAGGCCCCGGCGTAGAGGCTCTGGAAGCGGCCCTGGTACTCGGGCGGTGCGCTGTCCGCGACGAAGGCCGTCGCCGGGGTCTTGTAGAGGATCTCGCCCGCGGTGACCACGACCATCATCACCACCGTGGTGACGACCGACGCGCCCGCGACCAGCGCCGCGAAGCCCGCGCCGACCAGCAGCAGGCCGGTGCCGATGATCCGCAGCGGCGCCCGGTCGCGCAGCGCCATGGTGACGACCACCTCCAGCGCGAGGATCAGGCCGCCGTTGATCGCCAGCACCGCGCCGTACACGCCGGTGCCGATGCCGTGGTCGGCGAGGAACACCGGCAGGACCGAGTACTGCTGCCGGTAGACGGTGTCCACGACGACGATCGCGGGCAGCAGCACCAGCACCGCGGGCCGCTCCCGCAGCGTCGCCCACAGGCCGCCGCGGGTGACGGTCCGGCCGCTGCGCGGCCCGTCGGCGGTCAGCACCTTGGCGGCGTACGCGGCGAACAGCAGCGACCCGAGCCCGTCGATGCGGAACAGCCACTCGTACGACCAGTGGGTCGCGATGAGCGCGCCGAGCACCGGGCCGATGGTGAAGCCCGCGTTGCCCGCGAAGCGCATCACCGCGAAGCCCTGCCGCCGGTCGCCGGGCGGCACGGCCACCGCGACGAGCGCCGAATTGGAGGCGCGCACGGTGCCGGCGGCGTACTGGAAGACGGGCAGCACCAGGAGCAGCACGGACGTCGGCAGCACCGGCAGGGCGAGCAGTCCGGCGCCGGAGACGGCGGACCCGGTGAGCAGCGTCCGGCGGTGGCCGAAGCGGTCCCCGAACCAGCCGCCGGTGAAGTTGCCCGCCACCAGGCCGAGGCCGCCGGCGCCGGCGATGGTGCCGGCGGCGGCCGTGCTCAGCCCGCGCGGGCCGGTCAGGTAGACGAAAAGGTAGACGAAGGTGAAGGACACCACCATGTTGGCGAAGCCGCCGGCCGCCAGCAGCCAGACGGTCCTCGGCAGCGCCCGCAGCGCGCCCCTGTTCCCCGCGCCGTCCCCGGTCCCGTTCCGCTCGGCCATCCGGCCACCCCCGTAGTCAGTTCCTTTTCGGAACGGACTATGTCAGGCTGACGGGGCTAAGGTCAACGCTGGTGATCACCCCCGGAAGGAGACCACGATGGTCCGGCGCGGCGGCCCGGCGGACGACAACTGCGCGATCGCCCAGGCCCTCGACGTGGTCGGGGACACCTGGACCCTGCTGATCGTCCGCGACACGGCCCGCGGGCTGCACCGCTTCGAGCAGCTCCAGCAGGAGCTCGGCCTCTCCCGCAAGGTGCTCGCCGAACGCCTGCGCCTGCTCGTCGACTCCGGCGTGCTCGCCCGCGAGCAGTACCAGGACCGCCCGCCGCGCCACGAGTACCGCCTCACCCCGCGCGGGCGCGCCCTGCTGCCCGTCCTGGTCGCCCTCCAGGACTGGGGCGACAGCTGGGTCCTGGGCGACGGCACCCCCACGGCCACCGCCACCGAGCACTCCCGGGAAGCGGAACGCGTCCACGCGCTGCGCGGCACCCGGATCCCCGACCTGCTGCTCCCGGGCGCGGACGGCCGGGAGCACGATCCCGTCGCCCCGGACGCCACCACCGTCCTGTACTGCTTCCCCGGCGCCTTCGTCCGCGCCGAGTCCTACCCGCCCGGCTGGTCGACGGTGCCCGGCGCGTCCGGCTGCACCCTGGAGTCACGCACCTACCGCGACCACCTCGCCGACTTCACCGCCGCCGGCGCGGCGGTGCGCGGCATCTCCACCCAACGCCCGGACGAGCAGCGCGCGTTCGCCGAAGCCGAGGGCCTGGCCTTCCCCCTCCTCTCCGACCTCGCCCTCGACCTCACCGGCGCCCTCCGCCTCCCCACCCTCCGCGCCGCCGGCACCACCCGCCTGAAGCGCCTCACCCTGGTCGTCGACCGGACCCGCACCGTCCGCGAGGTCCTCTACCCGGTCACCGACGTCGCGGGGAGCGTGACGGCGGCCCTGACCGCGGCCCGCGCGCTCCGGTAGGCGGGCCGGGTTACTCCCCCGGGCGTGCCGTCGCCCGCAGGGCGTCGACGGCCAGGCGGGCCGTGGTGCCGATGGCGGCGTCGGCGGCGGGGAGGGTGATGGCGGTGGCGGCGGCGCGGGTGAAGACCGCGAGGGCGTAGCGGCCGCCGTCGGGGTACTCGACGACGCCGACCTCGTGGCGCAGGGTCGGGAGGGTGCCGGTCTTGCCGTGGACGCGGACGTCGTCGAAGGGGAAGCCGGCGGCGAGGCGGTGCGGCCAGACCTGGAGGCCGAGGAGGCGGCGCAGGGCGGCGCCGTGGTCGCCGGGGCAGGCGTCGCCGTGCCAGAGGGCGGCGAGGAGGGCGGTCATGTCGCGCGGGGTGCTGTGGTTGGTGAAGGCGGGGTCGAGGACCCGGAGCCGGGCGACCACCGCCGGGTCGACCGGGGAGTCGGGGCCGGTGTCCTCCACGAGGGCGGCGGTCATGCCGCCGAGCGTGTGGACGGCCACCGTCCGGGTGAGGCCCAGGTCGGCCATGGTGCGGTTGACGGTGTCCAGGCCGACCTCGGCCCACAGCACGTCGGCGGCGGCGTTGTCGCTGACGGCGGCGGTCAGGTAGGCGAGGTCGCGCAGGGAGAGGCGGGCGGCGTCGAGCATGGCCGCGAGGCCCGTCCGTCCCGGGGTGCGGCCGGCGGCGGGGACGTCCACCTGGCGGGTGAGGTCGATCCGGCCTTCCGCGGCCTCGCGGAACAGCGTGACCAGGAGGCAGAGCTTGTGGACGCTCGCGGTGCTGACCGCGGTGTCGGCGCCCACGGCGATCTCGGCGCCGGTGTCGAGGTCGCGCGCGTGCAGCAGGCCGCTGACGCCGGCGTCGGCGAAGGCGGCGGCGATGCGGGCGCGCGCGGCACGGGCGCCGGCGGGGCGGTCGCCGGCCCTGCGGTCACCGGCGGGGCGGTCGGCTCTCGTACGGTCGCTGGGTACGCGGTCGCTGGTCACAGCGGGAACTCCATTGCGGGCCGGGGGTGGAGCGGACGGTTGGGCGGCTGGGGCAGGAGGCCGCCGGGTCCGGTCAGCGCCGCGTGGGCGGCCTCGGCGAACAGCCGGACGGCGGGCCCGCCGCGCCCGGCCGGCCAGGCCGTGGAGGTGCGCCAGGCCAGTGGGGTGCCGGTCAGCGGACGCCAGACTGTACCCGCCGGCGGCGCGGTGCGCGGCGCCAGGGCGACGGCGCTGCCGGTGAGCACGAGCGCGCCGGCGACGTCCGGTCCCGGCGGGTCGACGACGGCCTCCGGGGTGCAGCCGTGCCGGGACAGGGTGGTGAGCACCTCGTCGTACAGCGCCGGGGCCGTGGCGCGGGGGAAGAGCACCAGACGCCGGCCGGTCAGTTCGGCCACCGCCAGCTCGGGGCGGTCGGCGTACGGGCTCCCGGCGGCGAGCAGGACGCCGAGCGGCTGGTGCAGGACCGGCCCGAAGGCCAGTCCGTCGGCCGGGCAGGGGTGACGGACGACGGCGACGTCCACCGTGTGCTGGGCGAGTTCGCGCACGACGGCCGCGACGGGCAGTTCCCGCAGTTCGAGCCGGGTGCCCGGGGACGCGCTCTCGAAACCGGTGAGCAGCGCGGCCAGGGCGGCCGGTCCGAGCTCGGGCGGCACGGCCGCGCGCAGGGTGCCCGCCCGGCCGCTGCGCAGGTCGGCGGCGACGGCGAGCAGACGGGCGGAGCCCTCCAGCACCTCCTCCGCCTCCGCGAGCAGCAGCCGGCCCGCCGGGGTGAGGTCGACCCCGCGCGGACCGCGGTCGAACAGGGTCACGCCGAGTTCGCGTTCGAGGCGCTGGATCCGCTGGGAGAGCGAGGGCTGGGCGATCCGCAGGAGCTCGGCGGCGCGGCCGAAGTGCCGCTCCTCGGCGACGGCGCGGAAGTGGCGGAGGTGCCCCAGCAGGTCCATGGGCAGCAATCATAGGCAATTTCGCATCGATCCCTTCACCATCATGGTCTTGGACTGGAGACCTGACGGGCTGATTGGCTGAGGGCGACGGCCCGCCACCCCACCCGCACTGGAGACCACCCATGCCACCGACGATCCGACGCCTCCCCCGCACCGCACTGCCCGCCGCGGCCCTGCTCGCGGTCACCCTGCTGAGCGGGTGCGGCCACAGCGGCACGAGCGCAGCGAGCGGCACGAGCGGCAGCACGAACGCCGCAGCCCCGACCGCCACCGCCACAGCCACCGTCGCGGCCACAACCGACGATTCCTTCAAGGGACTTGAGCAGCAGTTCGGCGCCCGCCTCGGCGTCTACGCGCTGGACACCGGCAGCGGCCGGGAGGTCTCCTACCGCGCCGACGAGCGGTTCGCGTTCGCGTCCACGATCAAGTCGCTCGCCACCGGGGCCCTGCTGCGCAAGGCCTCCGACGAGCAGTTGGACAAGGTGGTCGCGTACCGCCAGGAGGACGTGCTGGCGTGGGCGCCGATCACGTCGCAGCACGTCGCCACCGGCATGAAGGTGCGGGACCTGGCCGCCGCCGCCATCCAGTACAGCGACAACACCGCGGCGAACCTCGTCACCGCCGAACTCGGCGGCCCGGCGGCCGTCCAACAGTCCCTGCGCGAGCTCGGCGACACGACCACCAGCGTCGACCGCACCGAGCCCACCCTCAACGAGGCCACCCCCGGCGACACCCGCGACACCAGCACGCCCCGCGCCTTCGCCGCCGACCTGCGCCGCTACGCACTCGGCGACACCCTCACCGAGGACCGGCGCCGGCTCCTGACCGACTGGCTGGCCGGCAACACGACCGGCGCGCCGTACATCCGCGCGGGCGTGCCCTCCGACTGGAAGATCGGCGACAAGACCGGCAACGGTGGCTACGGCACCCGCAACGACGTCGCCCTCGCATGGCCGGCCGGCGGTCGCAGCCCGATCGTCATCGTCGTCCTCTCCGACCGCGGCAAGGCCGGCGCCACCTCCGACGACGCCCTGATCGCCCGGGCGACGAAGGCGGTCGTCGGCACGCTCGGCTGACCCGCCCCCGATTCACCGACCAGAGGAGACCGTTGACGATGCCCCTGTCCCGCCGCCGCCTGCTGGCCGCCTCGGCGACGAGCGCCGCCGTGCTCGGCACCGCCACGCCCCCCGCTGAAGCCCGGCCGTCCGACCGCCGACGCCGCCGCCCCGGACCACCCGGTTCCTCGGGGGTCACCCTGCGCTGGCTGGGCAACAACGGCTGGGAGATCACCTTCGGCGACCCGGCCACCCCCACGACGATCCTGATCGACCCGTGGATCACCCGCTTCCGCACCGGCACCTACACCCCGCAGGGCGCCGACCCCGCCACCCCGCTCAGCGTCGACACCGCCGCCATCGACCGCCTCGGACTGCGCGCCGACCAGATCCTGGTGACCCACGGCCACTACGACCACCTGCCCGACGTCCCGCACCTCGCCGCCCGCACGGGCGCCACCGTGCTCGGCACCGAGAGCCACGCCAACCTGCTGACCGCGCTCGGCGCGCCGCAGGACCAGCTGTCGGTGGTGCGCGGCGGCGAGTACCTGCAGTTCGACGGCTACACGATCCGGGTCGTCGACTCCCTGCACTCGATGACCGGCCCGCGCTCGAAGGTGCCCTTCCCCGGCACCAGGCCCGGCGCGCCGCCGCCCCGCCCGCGCGTGATCTCCGACCTGGTCGAGGGCGGCACGCTGGCCTACCTGATCACCGTCGGCGACGACCGGCTGCGCATCCTCGACAGCGGCGGAGCCAACTACGACGCCCGCCACCTCACCGGCCTCGCCCCGGACGTCCTGCTGATGCAGCCCGGCGGGGGCTCCGTACCGGACTACGTCCCGCGCTTGCTCGACGTCCTCGACCACCCGCCGTACGTCATACCGACGCACTGGGACGACTTCGACCACCCCCTGACCGAACCCGCCGTGGACTGGGGCGGCCTCGACGCCCTCGAAGCCGCCGTCCACCGGGCCAGCCCGGAGGCCCGGTTCGTCCGCCTCGACCACCTGGAGTCGTTCACCCCCTGAGTGCCCGCGGTCGTCGATGAGCACTCGTCGACGACCGCGCCAACGCCATCACCGCGCCATCACCGCCGATCGACCGTCATCGAGTACACCGAGTGGTGCCTGCCGACCCGCTTCACCATCGGGTACGACTACGCGCCGTGAAGCCGTGAGGAGTGGGGAGTGGGGGAGGGCGCCGTCCCCCGCCGCGCTCGCCGACGAAGTCGCCAGCGAAGTGGCCGAAACGGCGGCCCGGGTGGGGGGCAGGT
>NZ_JBHVPD010000001.1:3720-56461 GCF_042887525.1 Kitasatospora sp. NPDC057936 | reverse complement strand
CCACCCTATCCCTCACCCGCTTGGGGCCCCCGCCCCCCCCATCCCCCCGCGGTACCGACACCCCCCCTTTACGCCGTCGGGTGGGGCTGGCCGCCCGGCCCCACCCCCCACTCCTCGCTCGCCTACGAAGTCGCCTGCGAAGTCGCCTACAGGGCGGCCAGGTTGGCGGTCAGGTCGTCCAGGCCCAGGGAGCCCTGGGAGAGGGCGTGCATGTGCCAGGTGCGGAGGTCGAAGGCGGGGCCCAGGCGGTGGCGGGCGGCCTCGCGGCCTTCCAGCCAGGCGCGTTCGCCGAGTTTGTAGCCGATGGCTTGGCCGGGCCAGCCCAGGTAGCGGTCGATCTCGCTGGTGCGGCGCGGGGCCTCGCTGCCGTGGTGGGCGGCCATGAACGCGTCGGCCAGTTCCGGGGTCCAGCGTTCCCCGGCGTGGCTGCTCCAATCGTTGCCGGCCGTCCCCGCGGGGATCGCCAGTCGGAGGTGCATGCCGATGTCGACGATCACCCGGATGATGCGGAGCATCTGCTTGTCGAGGTAGCCGAGGCGGCGCGCGGGGTCGGTGAGGAAGCCGAGTTCGTCCATCAGCCGCTCCGCGTAGAGCGCCCAGCCCTCCTTGTTGGCGCTGACGGCGCCGAGGGTGATCTGGTAGGTGCTCAGGCGGTCGGCGGAGGCGGTCCAGCGGGCCGTCTGGAGGTGGTGGCCGGGGACGCCCTCGTGGTACCAGGTGCTGACGATCTCCCAGGTGGGGAAGGTCCGTTGGCCGAGGGTGGGCAGGTAGGTGCGGCCGGGGCGGGTGAAGTCGAGGCTCGGGCCCGTGTAGTAGGGCGCGCCGGAGCTGCCCGGGGGCGCGATCCTGGCCTCGACGCGCCGCATCGGTCCCGAGATGTCGAAGTGGGTGCCGTCGAGCGCGTCGATCGCCTCGTCGATGATCTGCTGGAGCCAGGCGCGGATGTTCTCCTCGCCCTCGATCGCGTGGCCGTGTTCGTTGAGGTGGTCCATGGTGGCGCGGACGCCGGCGCCGGGGAGGACGCGCTCGGATTCGGCCCGCATCTCGGCGGCCGTCCGGTGGAACTCCTCCCACGCCCACGCGTACGCCTCGGCCGGGTCGAGGTCGGCGCCGTTGGCCCAGCGGGCGGAACGCTGGTAGCGCTCGGGGCCGACGGCGTCCGGGGTGCCGTCGGCGGCGGGCAGGTAGGTGGTGCGGAGCCAGTCGCGGAAGACGTCGACGGCGGCGGTCGCCCGCTCGGCGGCGGTGTCGAGTTCGGCCCGCAGCCCGGCGGGGCCGTCCGCGACGAAGCCGGCGAACCAGCCCGCCCCGCCGTCGGACCGGCCGGTCCAGGCGTCGAGCTGGCCGATGACGGCGCGCGCCTGGCGGGGCGCGCACAGCAGGCCGCGGGTGATGCCCTCGGTGAGGGTGGCGCGGTAACCGTCCAGCG
Source organism: Kitasatospora sp. NPDC057936 (assembly GCF_042887525.1). Taxonomy (NCBI): domain Bacteria; kingdom Bacillati; phylum Actinomycetota; class Actinomycetes; order Kitasatosporales; family Streptomycetaceae; genus Kitasatospora; species Kitasatospora sp. NPDC057936. The sequence continues at coordinate 55,032 of NZ_JBHVPD010000001.1, read as the reverse complement.
TGCCGGGCAGGTTGCGCAGGCGGCCGGCGACGGCGGCCCAGTGCTCGTCGGTGTCGGTGGGCATCAGGGTGAAGACGCCCCGCACGCGGTGGAGGGGGGAGTTGACGTTGCGCAGCTGGAGGAAGCCGTCGCCGGCGTCGTGCACGGCGAGTTCGGCGGTCAGGCGCTCGCGCAGGAGGCGGGCGCAGTCCCGGTCGGCGGGCTCCTGCGCGCCCGTCTCCTTCTCTGCGGCCTCCTTCTCTGCGGCGTCGAGCACGGCGAGCGTCCGCCGCGAGAGTTCGGCGAGCGCTTCGTGGCCCTCCGGGGAGAGGTCCGGCAGGCGGTCGTCCTCGGGGTGGAGGCCCAATCGGGTGGCGGTGGACGGGTCGAGGGCCGCGACCTGCGCGACGTGGTCGTCGGCGATCCGGCGAGGGGAGTGCGACGTCTCGGGCATCGCCCCATGCTCGCGCACGGGCCCCGCGCTGTCATCGGCGCACTCGGTCGAAGACCGCGGAACACGGCGGAGGACGGCGGAGGGCAGCGGAACACGGCGGAGGACGGCGGAGGACGGCGAAACGCGGCGGACGACGGCGAAACGCGGCGGACGACGGCGGACGCCGCCCCCGGCCGCCTCAGTCGATGAGCGCCTCGGGGTCGTCGGTGGTGTGCATGGCCGCCTCCTCGGCGCTCGCGGCGCCGCCGGAGATGCCCACGTCCTCGGCGATCATGTCGCTGCGCGAGCCGGAGGAGGCGATCAGCCGGCCGGAGCGGACCTCGCCCGCCTCGGTGTCGATCGGCTCGCCGTCCATGCCGTAGGCGTCGCCGATGCCGTCCCAGTCGGGCGCGGCGACGTCCGGCAGCTCCTCCGCCAGGCGTTGCGCCAGGCTCTCGCGGGTGTGCTGCTCCGCCGCCGTGACGCCGTGGCGTTCCACGGCGAGCGGGCGCTCGGGCGGCGCGTAGCCTTCGTCGAGCGCCGATTCGAGGCCGCGGTCGATCAGGGTGTCCTCCGGCTCCAGGGGGCCGATGTCGTCCTGCACCTCCGAGCCGTCGGGCTGGTACACCTGGTCGCCCATCAACGCTTCGTCCGACATCAGGTCCTCCTTCACGGACCACCGACCACCGCGCCGAGCCGTCACCGCCCGTCCGTCGTCACTCCCCCCAGAGTCCCACGCGGCGGCCGGACCCGCAGGGAACGGCGGCCGAGGCGGTGGCAGGCTGGAACCAGGACACCCCAGGACACCCCAGGAACACGTCCCCGAGCCGCACCCGGAGCCGCCCGCATGACCGGCCGCCGCGACGACCTGCACGCCCGGCTCCTGCTCGCCTCCGCCCGTTGGGCCGACCGGGCCGAGCGCTGCGCCGCCTGGACGGGCCGGGGTGTGGAGCGGTGCCGCGCGTGGGCCAGGGAGGGCGCGCGGCGGCCGGGCGAGATGGCGCCGCCGTCGTGGTTCGCCATCGCGCTCCCCTTCGGGACCGGGTGGTACCGCGTCGTCGGGGGCCTGGCCCGGACGTGGTGCCGGGTCGCGCGCCGCTGCTGCTGGATACTGGACCGGGCGCTCGGCAGACGGTCCGACTGACGCGCTTTTCAGGGGGTGGGTCCCGCGCGGCCGCGCCCGGGTAAGGTGGTGGGTCGTGGCCAGTCGTAAAACGTCGATCATGGAAGCAGCCGCGCGGGTGATCGCGCGGCGCGGGGTGCGCGGACTGCGCGTGGAGGAGCTCGCCGCGGAGGCGGGGGTGTCCACGGCGCTGATCTACTACCACTTCAAGGACCGCACCGGGATCCTGCGCCAGACCCTGGAGTTCATCAACGACCGGGCCGAACGCTACACGACCGAACGGGCCGCGGACGCGCCGCCGCTGACGCCGCGCGAGGAGCTGGAGCAGACGCTGCTGCTGGAGCTCCAGGACTCCGTCGAGGTGCGCGAGAACAGCACCGCGTGGGGCGAGCTGCGGGCGAGCGCGGTGTTCGACGAGACGCTCCGCGAGGACCTGGCGCGGGCCACCCGGATCTGGGTGCAGGAGATCGCCGAACTGCTGGGCGCCGTGCGGCCGATGTCGTCGGCGGTGGCGCTGGCCGGCGCCGCCGAGCGGCTGACCGCGCTGCTGGAGGGCCTGAGCGTGCGCTGGCTCAGCGGGAGCCTCCCGCTGGCGCACGCCCGCACGCTCATGGTCGACGCGATCGACGCCGAGGTGGCCCGGCTCGGTTCCTGAGGTCCTGACCGCGCCGAGGGCCCGGCGACGGGCCCGCTGTCGCACTGCGTGCACCACCGTGTCCCTTTGCGTCAGGATTTGCCCAAAGATTTGACTGATTTTTCAGTCAGTGCGAGCCTGAACCCGCAGGCAGGGGTGCTGCCGCCGGCCGCTCCGCGGTGCGCCGGTGCGTTGCGGCGCGAAGAGTGGACCCGGCGGCCCCCGCCCCCTCCCTCGGCACCGTCGCGCGATCTGGAGACCCTCATGAGCCACTACCGTGATGACCGTTCCACCGGGAACTTCCCCTGGGTGCCCGCGGACGACGTGCCGCACGCGCGGACCTGGATGTCCTGGCCGTCCCGGCGGGGCGTGTGGGGCCTGCGCCTGGGCGGGGTGCAGGACGACATCGCGCTGATCGCCCGCACGATCGCCGAGTTCGAGCCCGTGGTCATGTGCGCCCCCGACGACTACACGGCCGGCAAGGCCCGCGCGAAGTGCGGCCCCGCCGTCGAGGTGACCACCGCCATCCCCACCGACGACCTGTGGATGCGCGACATCGCCCCGGTGTTCCGCCGGGACGGCCACGGCGGCCTGGACGCCGTCGTGCTCAACTTCAACGGCTGGGGCAACAAGCAGATCCACGACGACGACGCCCTCGCCGCCGAACGCATCGCCGTGCGCCGCGGCCTGCGCCACACCTACGCGGACTTCGTCGGCGAGGGCGGCGCCGTGGAGACGGACGGCGACGGCACGGTGATGGCGACCGAGAGCAGCCTGGTCAACAAGAACCGCAACCGCGGCATGAGCCGGGACGAGATCGAGGACGCCGTCCTGGACGCCTACGGCGCGGACACGATGATCTGGCTGCCCGGGATCAAGGGCAAGGACATCACCGACGACCACGTCGACGTCACCTCGCGCTTCGTGCGCCCCGGCGTCGTCATGGTGCAGCTGCCACCCGCGGACCGCAACGACGCCTGGGCCAAGGACGCGCGCGAGCAGTTCGCGATCCTCTCCTCCGCCACCGACGCCCGGGGCCGCCGCCTCCAGGTGATCCCCGTGCACGGACCGGACACCGTCCGCTCGCGCAGCTCGAACTTCGTCGACTCCTACCTCAACTTCCACGTCGTCAACGGCGGCGTCATCACCGCCCAGTTCGGGGGCGCCTACAAGGACGCCGCCGCGCGCGAGGCGCTGGCCGCGGCGTTCCCCGGCCGCGAGGTGGTGCAGATCGACGTCGACCGCCTGATGACCGGCGGCGGCGGCATCCACTGCTCGACCATGCACGAGCCCCTGCCGTAGCCCTCCGCCCCAGCCCCGCTCGACCGCCCGTACGGAAGAACCGACCCCAGCCGGAGATCACGCATGCCCACCGACCTGTCCCGCCGCATCCTCCTGCGCTCCCTCGCCGGTGCGGGCGTCCTCGCCCTCGGCCTGACCGCCTGTTCGGACCTCGACGACCCCGACGGCACCGGTGGCACCGGTGGCTCCGGTGGCACCGGCGGCGGCGCCAACCCCGGGGACGGCTCCTCCCCCACGCAGCAGCCGGGCGGCGGCACCGGCGCCCGCCGCTTCGGCGCCGAGTGGGACAAGCACGTCCGCACGGTGATGTCCTGGCCCGCGTCCGAGAACGTGTGGGGCGACCAGCTCCCGGACGTCCGCCGGGACGTCGCCGGTCTCGCCCAGGCGATCGCGGCCCGCGAGCCGGTCGTCCTGATGGCCCGCCCCGAGCAGAAGGAGGCCGCGCAGAAGGCCTGCGGCCCGGCCGTCGAGGTCGTGCCGATCCCCGTCGACGACCTGTGGGCCCGCGACACCCTGCCGGTGTTCGTCGAGGAGGGCGGCAAGGTCAAGGGCGTCGACTTCAACTTCAACGGCTGGGGCGGCAAGCAGCAGCGCGGCAACGACTCCAAGGTCGCCCGCACCGTCCTCGCCAAGTACGGCGTCGAGCGGATCGAGACCCGCCTGGTGGCCGAGGGCGGCTCGTTCGAGACCGACGGGCAGGGCACGCTGCTCGTCACCGAGAGCTCGGTCGTCAACGACAACCGCAACCCGGGCATGAGCCGCGACCAGGTCGAGGCGGAGCTCAAGAAGGTCCTCGGCGTGACGAAGGTGATCTGGCTGGCCGGCGTCAAGGGCAAGGACATCACCGACGCCCACGTCGACTGCCTGGCCCGCTTCGTCGCCCCGGGCGTGGTCCTGCTCGACCAGGCCTTCCCCGGCAGCCCGCCGGACGTGTGGTCCCGCTCGGCCGACCAGGCGCGCACGGTCCTCGCCCAGGCGACCGACGCGACCGGGAAGAAGCTCACCGTCGTGGAGCTCCAGCAGCCCGACCCGGACAAGATCACCGGGCGCGGCGACGCCTTCGTCTCCTCGTACATGAACTTCTACGTCGGCTCGAAGGGCGTCTACCTGCCCAGGTTCGGCGACGGCCGGGCCGACGACCGCGCCCAGCAGACCATGAAGCAGTACTTCCCCGGCCGCGAGATCGTCCCCGTGAAGATCGACGCGATCGCCGCGGGCGGCGGCGGCATCCACTGCGCCACGCACGACATCCCCGCCGTCGGCTGACCCGACCGGTGTCCTTCCCCACCGATCGGCGTCCGCGGGCCGGCGCCGCGCACACGTCCTCGCACACGTGCGCGCACACGTCCGCGCACACGTCCGCGCGCGTGGACGTCGTCCCCGCCGTCCGGCAGGCCCCGGCCGGCGTTCCGGCGGGATCGCTGACCGTCCGGCTGCCCGAGCGGCTGCCGCCGGTCGCCGTCGCCCGGGGCCCGCTGGACGACCTGCTGACGGCGCTGGTGCGGACGGCTCTCGGCCGCACGCCGCCGGGGGTGCGCGTGCTGGTGCGGGCGGACGCCGTCCCCGGCCGGGGCGGCTCGGACGCGGTCCGCGTGACGGTGGCGGACCGGGGGCCGACGGTGGCCGGCGAGGCGAAGCACCGGCTGGTCTCGCGGCTGCCGCCGGCCGACGGCGGCCGGCTCACCTGCGAGGACAATCCCGCCGGCGGCCTGGTCCTCGTCCTCACCCTGCCGGCGGCCCGCCGGTGACGCCGTCGGCGTGCACAGCGCCCGAGCCCGCCCTCACGTCCCGGGGGCGGGCTCGGTGCTCCCGGCCTCCGCGCGCTTGCGGTGCTCGACCCGGGTGCCCGCGACGACGGTGACGGTCAGGCTCGCCGCGATGATCCCCTCGGCCCAGAAGAAGGCGACGTAGTCGATGAGCGAGCCGATCGGCGGGGAGCCGGGGGCGGCGTTGCGCATGCCGATCAGGGCGAAGAGCGTCGCCGCCATCCAGCCGAGCGACGGCCAGACCAGGCCCTGCCCGCCGCGGTAGAGCACCTCGGCCCCGGCCATGACGGCCAGGGCGAGGGCCCACATCGCGGCGATCATGAACCAGGCGAGGATGAAGGTGCTGCGCGCCCGGCTGACCCGGCCCGCCAGCTCGGCCGCCCCGGCACCGAACGGGGTGCTGGTGGGGCGGACGAAGAAGAACGGGTCGGCGTCCACGAACACGACGCCGACGGGCACGGCGCCGGTGCCGTCCGAGGCCGAGAAGGCCAGCGAGAAGTGGTACCGGTCGAACGGGTAGTCGCTCTCCGTGCCGTCGTACAGGTTGGCCTGCACGGGCTGGGGCGGCGCCTCCTCGCCGGGGGTGGCCCGCAGGTCGGTCCTGGTGGTGGAGCGGACGGTGATGTCGATCTGGCGGCTGAAGGCGGACGACTCCGGTCCCTGCGCGAGGCCGCCGTGCGGGACGGGCGAGACGTAGAGGGTGAGTTGGCCGGTGCCCGGGTCGATGTCCTGGGAGGTGACGTCGAGTTCGACCCAGTCGCCAGCGGTGGGCAGGGCGAGTTCGTGGGTCTGCTGACGGGTGTTGCGCTCGTTGAGGTAGAGGGCGATGCCGGCCGAGCACAGGACGGCGAGGATCAGCAGGACGACGGCGAAGCGGTTGCCGCGCAGCCGGGCCGGGAGCCTCACGACGGGGAGGCGCCGGTGGTGGCGGGCTGCTGCTGGGTGGCGCAGTGGATGCCCCCGCCGCCGCCCGCGATGTGGTTGATGGAGATCTGGGTGACCTTGCGCCCCGGGTGGAGCTCGCCGATGATCCGGGCCGCGTTGTCGTCGGCGCTCTGGTCGCCGAAGCGCGGCACGATCACGCCGCCGTTGCACACGTAGTAGTTGATGTAGGTGGCGAGGAAGTTCTTGCCCGCGCCCTGGATCAGGTCGAAGTTGGGCTCGGGGAGTTCGACCACCTTCAGGCTCCGCCCCTTCGCGTCGGTCGAGGACTTGAGCACCTGAAGGGCCTGGTCGGAGGCCGTGCTCCAGATGTCCGGCGGGGTGTCGGCGGCCGGGCGGTGCAGGACGACGGTGCCGGGCTCGGCGAAGCGGGCGAGGGCGTCGACGTGGCAGTCGGTGATGTCCTGGCCCGCGACGCCCTTGAACCACAGCACCTTCTGCACGCCGAGCAGGTCCTTGAAGCTCGCCTCGATCTGGTCGCGGCTCTTGCCGGGGTTGCGGTTGTCGTTGACCCACGAGCTCTCGGTGGCCATCAGGGTGCCCTCGCCGTCCACCTCGATGGCGCCGCCCTCCCCCGTGATCGGGGCCTGGACGCGGGTGATGCCGTAGTGGGCGAGGAGGTTGCGGGCGACCTGGCCGTCGTTGGCGTGCGTCTGCTTGTTCCCCCAGCCGTTGAAGTCGAAGTCGACCCCCGCCAGGCCCTGCGGGCCGGTGACGAAGGTCGGGCCGGTGTCCCGCGCCCACAGGTCGTCGACCATCAGCTCGATCACCTCGACCGAGGAGCCGCACGCCTGCCGGGCCTGGTCGGCCTGGTCGGGGCGGGCCATCAGCACCACCGGTTCGAAGCCCGCGATGGCCCGGGCCAGCCCGGCGATGTCCTGGCGGACGCCCGGGAGCTGGTCGCCCCACACCTCCTCCAGGGCCGGCCAGGCCATGAACGTGCGGGTGTGCGGGCCCGACTCGGCGGGCATCGCCCAGCCGCCCGACGCCGCCGGACCGCTCGCCGCACCGGAGGCCGGGGCGCCCGACGGGCCGCCGGACGGCGCCGGGCCGGACGGTTCGTCCCCGCCGCCGGAGGAGCAGGCGTCGGTGAGGGCCAGTGCGGCGAGCGCCGCCCCCGAGCGCAGGAGCGAGCGACGGGACGGCCGGGGGTGAGCCATGGGGCCTCGTTCGGGTAGGTGCCTGGGGTACCTGGCGTACGGACCAGCACGCTACTGAAGGAACGGTCAGGATCCGGTCCGACAGGCATCCGCCATCCGGGCGAAACGGCCGGTGGCCGCTCCGGCCCGGCGGGATCCGGAGCGGCCACGCTTTCGGCGGGCCCGGCGCCCGGCCCCACAGCCACCGGCGCCCGGCCCCACGGCGACCGGCGCCCGCCCTACAGCGCCCGGCGGGCGGCGGCGATCCCGTCCGGGTCCCAGCCGGGCCGCGGCACGGACTCCAGCAGGAGCCGGGTGTACGGGTGCCGCGGCCCGTCGAGCACCTCGGTGGTGCGGCCGGCCTCGACGATCCGTCCGTGCCGCATGACGACGACGTCGTCGGTGACGCACCGCACCACGCCGAGGTCGTGGGTGATGAACAGGTAGCCGATGCCGGTCCGTTCGCGGATGTCGGCGAGCAGGTTGAGCACCTGGGCCTGCACCGAGACGTCCAGCGCGGCGACCGCCTCGTCCAGCACCATGACGGCCGGCTCGACCGCCAGCGCCCGTGCGATGGCGACGCGTTGGCGCTGGCCGCCGGAGAGCTGGCGCGGCAGCGCGTCCGCCGCCCTCGTGCCGAGGCCGACCTGGTCGAGCAGTTCCCTGATCCGGGCCGCGTGGTCCGTGCCCGGGAAGTGCAGCCGCAGGGTCTCCCGGAGGACGGCCTCGACGCTGGTGCGGGGATCCAGGGAGAGGTACGGGTCCTGGAAGACCATCTGGACCTCGCGGGCGCGCGCCAGCCGTTCGGCCCTGCCCCGCACGCGGCCGGTCCGGGCCCGGCCGTTCACCAGCACCTCGCCCCCGTCGGCCCGGTCGAGGCCGACGACGATGCGGGCGGTGGTGGTCTTGCCGGAGCCGGACTCGCCGACGATGCCCAGCGATCCGCCGGCCGGGAGGGTGAACGACACGTCGTCGACGGCCTTCACGCTGCCGAAGGCGCGGCACAGGCCGGTGACGTGCAGCACGGGCTCAGGCATCGGTGCGGCTCCTGTCGAGCGGGTGATGGCAGGCCGCGGACTGCTCGCCGTGCGCCTCGGGCACCTGCTCCCGGCACACGTCGGTCGCGTACCGGCAGCGCGCGGCGAACGCGCAGCCCGTCAACTCCTGCCGCAGGTCCGGCGGTTGGCCGTCGATGGCGGCGAGGCGGCCCGGCGGGGTGTCCAGGCGCGGCGTGGAGGCGAGGAGCGCGGCCGTGTACGGGTGGCGCGGGTGGTCGAACAGGGCCCGGGCGGGCCCGGTCTCGGCGATCCGCCCGGCGTACATGACGTAGACCCGGTCGCTGATCGCGGCGGCCAGCCCGAGGTCGTGGGTGACGAACAGCAGGCCGGTGCCGAAGCGTTCGCGCAGCCGGCCGAGCAGGGCGATGACCTCGGCCTGGCTGGTGACGTCGAGCGCGGTGGTGGGCTCGTCGGCGAGCAGCAGGATCGGGTCGCCCATGAGGGCGGCGGCGATCATGACGCGCTGGAGCATGCCGCCGGAGAGCTGGCCGGGGTGGCGGCGCAGCAGTTCGGGGCCGAGGCCGACGGCGTCGAGGAGCTCGGCGGCCCGGTGCCGCGCGTCCGCCCGGCCCATCGTGCCGGTGAGGGTGACGCTCTCGGTGAGGAAGTCGCCGATGCGCCGCAGCGGATTGATGGCCGCGCGGGGGTCCTGGAAGATCATCGCGGCCTTGCCGGTGCGCAGGGCGCGCAGCCGGGCGGCGTCCATGGTCAGGACGTCCTCGCCGTCGACGAGGACCTCGCCCTCGGCGGCGGCGCCGGGCGGCAGCAGGCCGAGGGCGGTGCGCGAGGTGAGCGTCTTGCCGGAGCCGGACTCGCCGACCAGGGCGACGGTCTCGCCGCGCCCGACGGTGAGGTCGACGCCGTCGAGCACGGGCCGTGCGGTGCCGGGCAGTCGCAGCCGCAGTCCGCGGATGTCGAGGGCGTTCACGGGGTCCTCCGGGCGACCCGGTCGGCCCAGCGCTCGCCGACGACGTTGAAGGCGACGACGGTGAGCACGATGAACGCGCAGGGCAGGACCGCGGAGAGCGGGTAGCCGTGCTGGATCGCGGTCTGGCCGTCGAAGACCATGCGGCCCCAGTCGGGGGTGAGGGCGGGGACGCCGAGTCCGAGGAAGGAGAGGCCGGCGAGGTCCATGAGGGCGTATCCGAAGTTGATGGTGGACTGGGCGAGGACGATCGGCGCGATGTTGGGCAGGACGTGCCGCAGGCAGATCTGCCACGCGGAGTGTCCCTGGACCGTGTACGCGGAGACGTACGGGCGTTCGCGCTCGGCCAGCACCAGTGAGCGGGTGAGGCGGGAGACGTACGGCAGGTAGGCGATCGCGAGGGCGATGACGGGGGCGAGCAGGCCCTCCCCGTAGACCGAGACGATCAGGATCGCGAGCAGCATCCCGGGGAAGGCGAAGACGAGTTCGGTGCTGCGGGACAGGACGGAGTCGAGCCAGCCTCCGCGCCAGCCGGCGACGATGCCGACCGCCACGCCGGCGACGGTGGAGAAGACGACGACGCCGAGCGGGCCGAGCAGCGAGGTGCGGGCGCCGAGCAGGAGCCGGGCGAGGGTGTCGCGGCCGGCGGCGTCGACCCCGAGCAGGTGGTCCGGGGCGGGTCCGGCGAGGGCGGCGGACAGGTCGACGGCGTTCGGGTCGTACGGCGCGAGCCACGGCGCGAGCAGCGCGGCGAGCACCACGAGGACGACGAAGCCGAGGCACACCGCGTACAGCGGCGCGCGGGCGGCCTTGACCCGGCCGAGGCCGGGGCGGCGGGTGAGGCCAGACCGTTGGGTGAGACCGGTACTCATGCGTCGGACCTCCTCGAACCGAGCGTGACCCGGGGATCGACCAGCGGGTGGAGCAGGTCGACGACCAGGTTCACGGCCATGAACAGGGCGACGATGATCAGCGAGATGGCCTGGACGGTCGGGAAGTCCTTGGTGGTGGTGGACAGTTCGAGGAGCTGCCCGATGCCGCCGATGCTGAACGCGGACTCCACGAGGATCGTGCAGACCAGCAGGGTGGAGACGATCAGCCCGCCGGTGGTCAGCACGGTGCCGAGCGAGTTGCGGAACACGTGCCGGCGGACCACCTCGCGCTCGGGCACGCCGCGGCTGCGGGCCACGGTGACGTGCTCGCCCTCCAGGGCGTCCAGCATCGCCGAGCGCGTGACCCGGGCGAGCATGCCGATGAGGTACAGCGCGAGGGCGATCGCGGGCAGTGTGAGGTGCCAGAGCATGTCGCCGATGCCGTCCCCCGCGCCGCTGGTGGGGAACCAGCCCAGCTTCACCGCGAACAGGCCCTGCAGCAGGACCGCCGCGACGAAGGACGGCGTGCCGACGGCGAGCGTGGTGGACACCAGGATCGCGGAGTCCGTCGCGCCGCCGCGCACCGCGCCGGCCCAGCCGAGCGCCACGCCGATGACGGCGACCACCAGCAGGGCCATCGCGACGAGCAGCAGCGTCGCGGGCAGCCGGTCGGCGAGCAGCTTCGACACGTCCGTGCGGTAGGTGATGGAGCGCCCGAAGTCGCCCTGGAGCACCTGGCCGAGCCAGCGGAAGTACCGCACCAGGAAGGGGTCGTCGAGGTGGTACTGCTCGTTGATCGCCTGGAGCGCGGCCGGCGAGGCGGACCGGCCCGACAGGAGGAAGCTGGCCGGGCTGCCCGGCGCCAGGTACATCGCGCCGAAGACCACGAAGGAGGCGCCGAGCAGGGTGACGGCCATCTCCACCAGCCGCCGGGCGGCGAACCTGAGGAAGGCCGCCGCACCGGGGAGTCGTGCTGTGCCGGAGGAGCTCTCCGAGCGGGAAGGGGTCACTGGGCGGCCCCCACGTCGGCCGCCCACGGGTAGTACATGTACGAGATCGTGGTCGGGGCGCCGGTGATCCGCTTGTTGAGGAAGACGGCGGTCGGCCACTCGGCGACCGGGATCCACAGGAGCTGCTCGGAGGCCGTCTTCTGGAGCTGCGCCTCGATCGCGGCGCGCTTGGCCGGGTCGTACTCGGCCGTGGCGCGGTCGACCAGGTCGTCGTAGGCCTTGTCGCCGTAGCCGGCGAAGTTCTGGTACGCGCCGGTCTTGAAGTTGGTGAGCAGGTCGAGCGGGTCGGTGATCGAGTCGTAGTACGTCTCGGGGAACATGTCGATGCCCTCGCGGGCCTTCGGGTCGGTGAACAGCGCGGTGAAGGCGTTCGGGGCGATCGTCTTCAGCTGGATGTCCAGGCCGATCCGCGCGCCGGCGGCCTGGACGGCGGTGGCGAGCAGGGAGACGTCCTGGCCGATCGTGCTGGTGGCCATGACGAGCGTCTTGCCGTTCGCACCCGCCTCCTTGACCAGGGACTTGGCCTGCTCGATGTCCTGGGCGGTGGGCGTGAGACCCTCGAAAGCCGCCTTGCGGACGTCGTCCGGGGCCGTGGCCCACGCCGCCCTGGTGGTGAGCGAGCCGGTGACGCTGCCGGAGCCGCCGAGGCCGGTGCGGACGAAGCCGCCGCGGTCGAGCGCGAGGGACAGCGCCTTGCGCACGCGGACGTCGCCGAGGGCGCCCTGCATGCTCGTGACGTTGACGTTGACGGTGCTCAGGCCCTCGCCGAAGTACAGCGTGCCGGCGCCGCTCTTCTTCAGCCGGTCGTAGCTCTCGGTGGGGATCAGGTAGCCGCCGTCGACGTCGCCGCTGAGCATCGCGTTGGTGCGGGCGGAGGGGTCGGTGAGGAAGCTGAACACCACCTTCCCGGACTTCGCCTTCGTACCCCAGTAGCCGTCGAAGCGCTGGAGCTCGATCGACTGCCCCTTGGCCCAGGTGCCCATCGTGAACGGGCCGGTGCAGTCCAGGCTGCCGGTGGTGCCGTAGTCCTTGCCCGCCGCCTCCACGCCCGCCTTGGCCGCGACGACGCCCGCCGCCGTGGCCATGTACTGGGGGAACTGGGAGTCCGGCTGCTTGAGCTTGACGGTGACCTGGAGCGGCCCGGTCTTCGTGACGGAGTCGACGTTCTGGAACACCTGCGCCCACGCCGACGCGTTGTCCGGGTTCGTCTGACGGCCCAGGCTGTAGACGACGTCGTCGGCGGTCATCACCGTGCCGTCGTGGAAGTGCACGCCGGAGCGCAGGTCGTAGACCCACGTGGTGGGGTCGGGGTTGGACGCCTTCTCCGCCAGGCCGGGGGCCAGGGTGAGCTGGGGCGTCCAGCGCATCAGGCTCTCGCAGACGTTCGCGAGGATCGTGTTCTGCGGGTAGTCGAAGGCCTGGACGTAGTCCAGCGTGGGCGGCTCGGCGTAGGTCGCCCAGGTGAAGGACTGGATCTCGCCCTTGGCCGGCGGGGTGGAGGCGGACAGCTGGAAGCCCGCCTGGTCGGAGGTGCCGCCGCGGGGCGGGCCGGAGCAGGCGGCGACGAGGGCCGCGGCCGAGAGCAGGGCGGTGCCGGCGAGGGCGAGCCGGCCGCGCGGGGTGGCGCCGGCTCGTCTCGCGGGTGTGGGGGTCATGAGGGTTCTACGTCCGTTCGGTCCGGGGAGAGGGATGCGGTCCGTGGGATCCGGGAAGGGTACGCGGTGTCCGGATGTACCGGTCAGGCGCGGGATGCACCGGTCAGGCGCGGGCGGCCGGCACCTGCTGCGTGATGCAGTGGATGCCGCCGCCGCCCCACGCGATCACCCGCGAGCGGACGCCGACGACCTTGCGGCCCGGGTGCGCCGCGGCGAGGACGGCGAGCGCGCCCTCGTCCTCGGGGTGGCCGGCGACCGGCACGACGACGGCGCCGTTGGCCAGGTAGTAGTTGAGGTAGCCGACCTCGACCTCCCGGCCGTCGACCTCGACGAACGCGGCCTGCGGGACGTCGACGATCTCGAAGGGCCGGCCCTGCGCGTCGGTCGAGTGCTCCAGCACGGCGCGGTTGGCGCGCATCCGGGCGTAATCGGGGTGCTCCGGGTCGGCCGGGAGCTGCACGACCACCCGGCCGGGGGCGGCGAACGCGCAGACGCCGTCCACGTGCCCGTCGGTCTCGGTGTCCAGCAGGCCGCCGTACGGCAGCCAGATCACCTTGGTGACGCCGAGGCGCGCCTTGAGCTCCGCCTCGATCTCCTCGCGGCTCATGCCGGGGTTGCGGTTGGGGTGCAGGAGGCACTGCTCGGTGGTGATGAGCGTGCCCTCGCCGTCGACGGTGATCGCGCCGCCTTCGAGGATCATCTCGGAGCGGACCGCAGGGACGCCGAGGTGCTCCAGCAGCAGGCCGCTGACCCGGTCGTCCGCGTCCCAGGGGTGGTGCTTGCGGCCCCAGGCGTTGAAGCGGAAGTCCACGCCGGCGCGGCGGCCCTCGGCGTCGAGGACGAAGATCGGGGCCGAGTCGCGGAACCACGAGTCGTCCATGGGCAGTTCGACGACGGTGACGCCCTCGCCGCACATCGCGCGCGCCTCGTCGCCGTGGCCGGGCGGGGCCGCCATCGTCACCGGCTCGAACTGCGCGATGGTGCGGGCGACTTCGGCGTACTCGCGCTTCACCTCGGCGAGCGTGTCACCCCAGAGGTCGAGGCGCACGGGCCAGGCCATCAGGCAGCCCTCGTGGTCGGTCCACTCGGCGGGCATTCGGTACGTCACGGGGAACCTCGTTCCGGTCGGACGGCTGGGGGTGGTGGGAATGGCCGGGCGTGTTCGGCATGGCCTGGCGTGTTCGGCATGGCCGGGTGGTGGGCCCTGGCGGCCCGCCCTCCGTGGGGTCGTGGGCGAGCCGCCAGGGGGTCTCAGGCCGCGGGCGGCCGGGTGGGCTGCGACTGGGTGGCGCAGTGGATCCCGCCGCCGCCGCCGGCGATGGCGTCGATGTTCAGCTGCACGACGTCGCGGCCGGGGAACGCGGCCTGGAGGATCGCGTGGGCGGTCGCGTCGGCGTAGGAGTCGCCGAACTGGGGCACGAACACGGCCCCGTTGGCGGTGTAGAAGTTGGTGTAGCTGGAGAGGAAGTCCTTCCCGGTGCCGCGGATCAGGCTGCGGTCAGGGCCGGGGAGTTCGGTGACGGTCAGCGCGCGGCCCTGGGCGTCGGTGGCGCTCTGCAGCACCTGCTTGGCCTGCTGGTAGACGTCGATCCAGATCCGGTCCGTACCCGGTCCCGGCTTGTCGAGGATCACCTGGCCGGGCGCGGTGAAGCGGGCCATGCAGTCGACGTGGTCGTCGGTGATGTCCTGGCCGGCCAGGCCGGCGAGCCAGATCACCTTGTCCAGTCCGAGCGAGGACTTCAGGGCCTGCTCGACCTGGTCCTGGCTCATGCCGGGGTTGCGGTTGGGGTTGACCAGCGAACTGACGGTGGCCAGCAGGGTGCCCTGGCCGTCCGTTTCCAGCGCGCCGCCCTCGCCGACGAAGGGCGCCCGGACGCGGTCGACGCCGTATTCGGCGAGCAGGGCGGCGGCGACGGCGGCGTCCTCCGTCCAGCGCTGGTAGTAGGACGTGCCCGTCTTACCCCATCCGTTGAAATTGGTGTCGATGCCGGCGACGGCCCCGGGCGCGACGACGAAGGTGGGTCCGAAGTCGCGGATCCAGAGGTCGTCGTTGGCGATCTCCACAACGGTGATGGGGTAGTAGGCGCCGCCGCCGAGCCAGTACCGCGCGTCGGCGGCCTGACCGGGCCGGGCGACGACCACGACCGGTTCGTAGCGGGAGATCGCGTAGGCGACGCGGGCGATGCTGTCGCGGACGGCCGAGAGCTGGTTTCCCCAGATCGACGACAGGGCCGGCCAGGCCATGAAGGTGCGGTCGTGCCGGTCGGTCTCCGCGGGCATCCGCAGCCTGGGGGTGACGGCGGCGGTGCTGTCGGGGGCGGTATCGGAATCGAAGTCCGCCCCGGCCGCGTGGGCCGCGGCCGGTAGGGCCGCGCCGAGCGCGACGAGGGGCAGGGCCGCCGCGCCGTACTGGAGCAGACGGCGTCTTGAGGGCGTGGGGATGGTCATGCAGCACTCCCTGGAAGAGGTGGGAGGTGTGGGGGTTGCCCCGCATCCTCTACCGCACTGAAAATTCAGTCAACCCTCTGAGCGCACTCGGACCAGGGAACCTGAACAAACGATCAGGATTTCCGGCACGCGGGCCCCGGGGCGGGTAGAGTCACCACTCATGTCGGACCGCCGGACTGGGATACTCGAAGCCGCCACCCGCATCATCGCCCGGCGCGGCGTACGCGGGCTGCGCATGGGCGAGCTGGCCGCCGAGGCCGGCGTGTCCACCTCGCTGATCTACTACCACTTCACCGACCGGGCCGGTGTCCTCCAGCAGACGCTGGAGTTCATCAGCGACCGCGCCGACCGCTACACCGCGGGCGACGCCGGCGGCCCGGACGCACCGCCGCGCGCCGCGGACCCCCGCACCGATCTGGAGCAGGTCCTCCTCCTGGAGCTCCAGGACACCGTCGACGTGCGGGAGAACAGCATCGCCTGGGGCGAACTGCGGGCCACCGCGGTCTTCGAGCCGGACCTGCGCGAGGAGCTGGCACGCAGCACCCACAGCTGGGTGCACGACGTCGCCGATCTCCTCGCCCGCGCCGACCCGCTCGGCACCGCCCCGGCCCACGCGGCCGCCGCCGAGCGGCTCACCGCCCTCGTCGAGGGGCTCAGCGTGCGCTGGCTGAGCGGCTCACTGCCGCTCGACCAGGCCCGGCGCCTGCTGCGGGGGGCCGTCGAGGCGGAGCTGGAGCGTTCCCGGCCGTAGCGCGCGTCTTCGGCGGACCCGGATTCGGCCGATCCTGAGGGAACCTCTAAACTCTGCGGCGCCGACCCGCGCTGTCCTTGCCGCCGTCGGGCCGCAGTCCGCCCCGTCCGCCGAGAGAGGCAGCCCGCATGTCCGCTGACCGATCCCCCTTCGCCCTGCCGTCGGCCTTCCAGGAGCTGACCGGCGACGACCCGCGCGAGGTCGGCGGCTACCGGCTGTACGCGCGGCTCGGCGCCGGCGGCATGGGCCGGGTCTACCTCTCGTACACCCCGGGCGGCCGGCCCGTCGCGCTCAAGGTGGTCCGGCCCGAGCTGGCCGAGGACCCGGAGTTCCGGGCCCGGTTCGCCCAGGAGGTCGCCAGCGCGCAGCGCATCCACGGGCTCTACACCGCACAGGTCGTCGACGCGGGCGTGGAGGCCGCCACCCCGTGGCTGGCCACGACGTACGTGCCGGGCCCCTCGCTCCAGCAGGTGGTCCAGCGCTTCGGGCCGCTCCCGGAACGGACCGTCCTGCTGCTCGTGGCCGGCATCGCCGAGGCGCTCCAGGCGATCCACGCCAGCGGCGTCGTCCACCGCGACCTCAAGCCGGGCAACGTCCTGATCGCCCCCGACGGCCCCCGGGTGATCGACTTCGGCATCGCCCGCGCGGCCGACGCCGGCGCCCTCACCGGCACCGGGCTGCGCATCGGCTCGCCCGCCTACATGGCCCCCGAGCAAGCCATGGGCCGCACCGCGACCCCGGCCACCGACGTCCACGCCCTCGGCGCCCTCGCCGTCCACGTGGCCGGCGGCACCCCGCCCTTCGGCGACGGGCCCGACCTCGCCGCGCTGTACCGGACGGTCCACGAGGAACCCGACCTCGGCCGCGTCCCGCCGGGCCTGCGCGAGCTGCTCGGACGCTGCCTCGCCAAGCGGCCCGAGGACCGGCCGACCACCGCCGAGGTGATCGCCGCCGCGCGCAGCCACCCGGCCGTGGGCGGGCACCTCACCTTCGGCGAGGACTGGCTGCCGCACCCGGTCGCCGGGCAGATCACCCGCCACGCCGATCTGCCCCGGGTGCCCGCGGAGGCGCCGACGGCCCTGGTGCCGCGCGCGGGCGTGCACGCGGCCGAGACGGTGCGGGGGCCGGCGACGCCGCCGAACCCCACGGCCGTCGCGATGCCCGTGCCCTCGCCCGCGCCCGCACCCGCCCCCGCTCCTGTCGTCACCCTCGAGTCGAGAGGCAGGGCCAGGGCCAAGGGCGGCCGCAAACGCGCGCTCGGACGGACGGCGCTCACGGCCACGGTGGCCCTGGCCGTCGGCGCCGCCGGGATGCTGTACCTGCTCGACATCCCCGACACGGAGGCGGCACCGGCCGAGCCGCCGGTGGCGGGCGCGCCGTCCACCCCGCCCGCGCCGCTGCCTTCGGTGGCCCCGACCTCCGTCGCCCCGACCCCGGCCCCGACGGGCGCGGCGTCCAGCACCTCGGCCGCACCCACCGGCTACACCGCCGCCTACCGCGGCGTCGAGCTGACCTCGGCGGACTCCGGCTACGAGTTCGACCTCGCCACCGGCACCGTCGTCCCGACCGACAGCGCGACCTGGTACGTCGCCCGCAGCGCCAGCGAGTTCCTCTACCCCGACACCGCCGACTCCTACATCGGGCGGGACTCCGGCCTCGGCCTCGCCGAGTGCCTCAAGGGCCTCGGCAGCCGCCCCGCCGCCCGCGTCCCCTTCGGCGCCCTCGGCCCGCGCGGCGCCTTCTGCCTGCGCTCCGCCGACGGCCAGGACCTCGCCATCGTCCGCGTCCTGTCCACGGCGGGCCCGGACGGCCCGGTCACCGTCTCCCTCGACCGCTACCGCCGCACCGGCTGAGCGACGGCCCGACCGGCCGAGGCGGTTGCCGAGCCGTCACCCGCGCCGGTGCCGGAGCGCTAGCCGACCAGCTTCGCGTACGCGGCGGCGTCGAGGAGGCCGTTGGTGGTGGCGTCCTTCGCCAGCTTGATCCTGAACAGCCAGACGTCGTACGGGTCGGCGTTCACCTCCTCGGGAGTGTCGACGGCATCGGCGTTCACCGCGACGACCTCACCGCTCACCGGGCTGTAGAAGTCCGAGGCGGCCTTGACCGACTCCACGACGCCGATGGCGTCACCCGCCTTGACCTGCTTGCCCACCGGAGGCATCTCCAGGAACACGATGTCCCCGAGCGTCGACTGGGCGTGGTCGGTGATGCCGATCGTCAACGTTCCGTCGGCTTCCGTACGCACCCACTCGTGCTCGTCGGTGTACTTGAGCTCCGCGGGGACGTTGGACATGGCAAGCAACTCCTCTGATACGCAGTGTGATCGACCGGTGGCAGGATGCCACGTCGGCGGTGTGCGCGCGACGACTTCCGGGGAAACCACACCCGAAAGTCGGCCGCGCCCGCACAACCGACGTTTCGGCCGGCAGACGTCGGCCTCCCGTGCACGCCCCACGAGCAGGCTTGACTGATTTTTCAGTCAGTGCGAGAGTTCGAGCCAGGCGAGGTCGAGAAGCCGCCCCAGCGAGCCGTTTCCCCCGCCGAAGCCGATTCGCCGCCCAGAGCCCCACCGGAGTACACCGTGTCCTTCTCCCCCCTCGCGCGCCGCACGGTGCTGCGCTCCCTCGCCGGCGCGGGTCTGCTCGCCCTCGGCGCCACCGCCTGCGCCTCCACGGGCGACCCGGACGAGCCCGCCGCCCCGTCCTCCGGGGCCGCCGACCAGCCGACCGGCGCGGCTCCCGTCGAGCCGTCGCCCACCGCCCCGGCCGCCGCGCGCGGGCGCCGGCTCGGCGGCGAGTGGGAGAAGCACGAGCGGACGTTCATGGCCTGGCCCGCCTCCGAGAACGTGTGGGGCGAGCAGCTCGGGGGCGTCCGCAAGGACATCGCCGAGGTGGCCAACGCGATCGCCGAGCGCGAGCCGCTGGTCCTGCTCGTGCGCCCCGGCCAGGAGTCCTCCGCCCGCAAGGCCTGCGGGTCGGCCGTCGAACTGCTCTCCTCCCCCGTCGACGACCTGTGGGCCCGCGACACCGTGCCCGTGTTCGTCGAGGAGGGCGGAAAGGTCAAGGGCGTCGACTTCAACTTCAGCGGCTGGGGCGGCAAGCAGGAGCACACCAACGACGCCCGCCTCGCCCGCGCGGTGCTCGACAGGTACGGCATCGAGCGGATCGAGACCCCGATCACCGCCGAGGGCGGCTCCTTCGAGAGCGACGGCCAGGGCACCCTGCTGATCACCGAGAGCTCCGTCGTCAACGACAACCGCAACCCCGGCCGCACCCGCGACCAGGTCGAGGCCGAGCTCAAGCAGGCCCTCGGCATCACCAAGGTGATCTGGCTGGCCGGCGTCAAGGGCAAGGACATCACCGACGCCCACGTCGACTGCCTCGCCCGCTTCGCCGCACCCGGCGTCGTGTTCCTCGACCGGGCCTTCCCCGGCACCCCGCCGGACGTGTGGTCCCGCGCTGCGGACCAGGCGCGTTCCGTCCTCGCGGACGCCACCGACGCCACCGGGAAGAAGCTCAAGGTCATCGAGATCAGCCAGCCCAACCCGGACAAGATCACCGGGCGCGGCGACGCCTTCGTCTCGTCGTACATGAACTTCTACATCGGCGACAAGGGCGTCTACCTGCCGCTCTTCGGCGACCCCAAGGCCGACGACCACGCCCAGGACGTGTTCCGGGACCACTTCCCCGGCCGCGAGATCGTCCCGCTCCAGATCGACACCATCGCCTCCGGGGGCGGCGGCATCCACTGCTCCACCCACGACCAGCCCGCCGGCTGAACCCGGCGCCCCGCCCCCGGCGTAGCCCGGCGCCCCACCCCCACCCACGTGCCCGAGGAGAACGACCCACCGTGCGGCTGACCCCCACCGAACGCGACCGGCTGCTGATCTTCACGGCCGCCGAGCTCGCCCGCGCCCGCCGCGCCCGCGGCCTGCGGCTCAACGTCCCCGAGGCCACCGCGCTCATCGCCGACACCGTCTGCGAGGCGGCCCGGGACGGCCTGCGGCTCGCCGAGGCCGTCGCGCGCGGGCGCTCCGTCCTCGGCCCGGAGGACGTCCTGCCCGGCGTGCCCGACCTCGTCACCGAGATCCACGTCGAGGCGGTGTTCGACGACGGCACCCGGCTGGCCGTCGTCGCCGACCCGTTCGACGGCGCCACCCTCGCCGACGCCGCGCCCGGCGCCGTGCTCCCCGCCGGCGACGCCCCCGGCGACCCCGAGCCGGTGTGCACGGTCTCCGTGCGCAACACCGCCGACGTGCCGGTCTCGGTCACCTCGCACTTCCACTTCTTCGAGGCCAACCCGCGCCTCGACTTCGACCGGGCCGCCGCGTACGGCATGCACCTGGCCGTCCCGGCCGGGTCGTCGCTCCGGTTCGACCCGGGCGCGGTCGTCGAGGCCGGCCTGGTGCCGATCGGCGGCGAGCGCGTCGCGATCGGGTTCGCGGGGCTCGTCGACGGACCGCTCGACTCGCCCCGGGTCCGGCGGGAGGCCCTGCGCCGGGCCGCCGAGCAGGGCTACCTCGGGGTCACCGAGGCCACGGACGACCAGGAGAACGCGCGATGAGCATCGAACCGTCCGAGTACGCCGCCGTGCACGGCCCCCGCGCCGGGGACCGGGTGCGGCTCGGCGACAGCGGCCTCGTCGTCCGGGTGGAGTCGGACTCCCAGCGGCCGGGCGACGAGTTCCTCGTCGGCTTCGGCAAGACCGGGCGCGACGGACTGCACCTCAAGGCCGCAGCCGTCCGCGACACCTGCGACGTCGTCATCAGCAACGTCCTCGTCATCGACGCGGTCCAGGGCATCCGCAAGACCTCGATCGGCATCCGGGAGGGCCGGATCGCCTCGATCGGCCGCGCCGGCAACCCCGACACGCTCGACGGCGTGGACGTCGTGGTCGGCACCGGCACGACGATCGTCTCCGGCGAGGGCCTGATCGCCACCGCCGGGGCGGTCGACACCCACGTGCACCTCATGTCCCCGCGGATCATGGAGGCTTCCCTCGCCTCCGGCGTCACCACGATCATCGGCCAGGAGATCGGGCCGGCGTGGGGCGTCGGGGTCAACTCCCCGTGGGCGCTGCGGCACGCCTTCAACGCCTTCGACGCGTGGCCGGTCAACATCGGTTTCCTGGCGCGGGGTTCGTCCTCCCACCCGGCACCGCTCGTGGA
The DNA here is from genome assembly GCF_042887525.1 of Kitasatospora sp. NPDC057936. NCBI lineage: Bacteria > Bacillati > Actinomycetota > Actinomycetes > Kitasatosporales > Streptomycetaceae > Kitasatospora > Kitasatospora sp. NPDC057936. The sequence continues at coordinate 33,828 of NZ_JBHVPD010000001.1, read as the reverse complement.
GGCGCTGACCGAGGGCGGCGCGTGCGGGTTCAAGGTGCACGAGGACATGGGCGCGCACACCCGCGCGCTCGATACCGCGCTGCGTGTCGCGGAGGTCCATGACGTCCAAGTGGCGCTGCACACCGATGGTTTGAACGAGTGCCTGTCCGTCGAGGACACCCTCAGCGTACTGGAGGGCCGCACCATCCACGCCTTCCACATCGAGGGCTGCGGCGGCGGGCACGTCCCCAACGTCCTCAAGATGGCCGGCGTGCCGAACGTCATCGGCTCCTCCACCAACCCGACGCTCCCCTTCGGACGGGACGCGATCGCCGAGCACTACGGCATGATCGTCTCCGTCCACGCCCTCAAGACCGACCTCCCCGGCGACGCCGCCATGGCCCGCGACCGCATCCGCGCCGGCACCATGGGCGCCGAGGACGTCCTGCACGACCTCGGGGCCATCGGCATCACCTCCTCCGACGCCCAGGGCATGGGCCGCGCCGGCGAGACCGTCCGGCGCACCTTCGCCGTCGCGGGGAAGATGAAGGCCGAGCTCGGCCCGATGGCCGGCGACGGCCCGGACGACGACAACGCCCGCGTGCTGCGCTACGTCGCGAAGCTCACCATCAACCCGGCCATCGCGCACGGGCTTTCGCACGAGGTCGGCTCGATCGAGGTGGGCAAGCTCGCCGACATCGTGCTGTGGCAGCCGGCGTTCTTCGGCGCGAAGCCGCAGATGGTGCTAAAGGCCGGCTTCCCCGCCTACGGCGTCACCGGCGACCCCAACGCCGCCACCGAGACCTGCCAACCCCTCGTCCTGGGCCCCCTGTTCGGCGCCCACGGCGCCACCCCGGCCGACCTCTCCGTCGCCTTCACCAGCCAGGCCGCCGCCGAATCCGGCACCTTCGACCGCCCCCACGACACCATGACCACCCGCCGCCGCCGGGTCGGAGTCCGCGGCACCCGGGGCATCGGACCGGCCGACCTCATCCACAACACCCGCCTGGGCGCCGTCGATGTCCACCCCCACACGGGCCTGGTCACCCTCGACGGCACCCCTCTCCACTCCAACCCGGCCGAGGAGGTGCCGCTGAGCCGCCTCTACTTCCTCTGAGTCAGCGCATGCACGAGTCAACCACCTGACGTAGCAGCACGGTTGAGGACGAGCCGACGGCGTACCAGGTGTTCTCCGTCTCGTCCTCCACCGAGGTCCAGGCGGCCACGACCGGCAGTTCGCAGTGGTCGCCGGCCTCCAGCGGGGGGAGGGTCCAGGTCATGCCGTGGTGGTCGGCGAAGTCGACGCCCCACGTGGTGCAGGAGTTCCGGTAGACCTCGCCGATCAGACCCGCCCAGCGGCGGGGCGCCGCGGCCGTCGTGGCCGCGGCGTGGCAGATCCCCTCCTCGTCGGGGCCGCCGAGGGTGAGGCGGGTCGTGTCGTGCTCCACCGTGACCGCGGCCAGGCCCTGTCCGCCGTCCCAGCCGGCGTCGGCGCCGTCCGGCAGCCGCGCGGGCAGTCCCGCCGAGAACGTCACCCTTCCCGGCGGCGACCCGGCGTCGATCCGCCACACCGCCGCGAGGCAGTCGGTCAGCGGGCCCCACACCTCGGGGTCCAGCTCGGGGTCGTACGGGGTCAGCAGCAGTTCGACGCGCGCCGCGTGGTGCCTCCAGCGCGCGACCGTCCTCCCGCCCGGCAGGGCGAACAGCTCGTCGGGCAGCGGCGGGAGTGCGGTGTCCCCGATCGTCGTCGTGAAGGCCACCGCGCCGAAGGGTGTGTCCATGACGGGCCTGGCGGCGGCCCGCACGCGTGTGCGCGGGACGGTGGGGAGCAGCATCGGCCCAGCGTACCGGCAGGTCCGGGAGGCGCACCCGCCGTGGTCGCCGATCTGTGACAACAACCCTGCCACACCCGGATATTGGGACCGGTACCGTGTGCCTCCGGGCGGGCCGAGGGGAGCGTGGCGCATGCAGTCGCTGGAGGATGACGATCCGCGGCGGGTGGGCGAGTACCGGCTGCTGGGCCGGCTCGGCGCGGGCGGGATGGGGCGGGTGTACCTCGGGCGGTCGGCGCGGGGGCGGACGGTGGCCGTCAAGGTGGTGCGCCCGGAACTGGCCGGGGACCGGGAGTTCCGGGCGCGGTTCCGGCGGGAGGTGGACGCCGCCCGGCGGGTCGGCGGGGAGTGGACGGCACCGGTGCTGGACGCGGACACCGAGGGCGACCGGCCCTGGGTGGCCACCGGGTACGTCGCCGGACCGTCCCTGAGCGCCGCCGTGCGGCAGTTCGGGCCGCTGCCCGGGGCGTCGGTGCGGGCGCTCGGCGCCCGGCTCGCGGAGGCGCTCGCCCACGTGCACGCGCTCGGGCTGGTGCACCGGGACGTCAAACCGTCCAACGTGCTGCTCGCCCCGGACGGCCCGCGCCTGATCGACTTCGGCATCACCCGCGCCCTGGACGCCAACACGAGTCTCACCAGGCCCGGTTACACGGTCGGTTCGCCCGGCTTCATGTCGCCGGAGCAGACCCGGGGGAGCAAGGTCGGGCCGGCGAGTGACGTGTTCTCGCTCGGCGCCGTGCTCGCGTACGCGGCGACGGGTGTGCTCCCGTACGGGGAGGGAGTGGCCCCGGCGGTACTCTTCCGCGCGGTGTACGAGCAGCCCGATCTCCTGCTGGTGGAGGAGACGCTGCGCCGGAACCTCCTCGGCTGCCTCGCCAAGGACCCGGCCGCGCGCCCGTCGCCACAGCTGCTGCGCGCCTGGCTGGACGACGACCGCGAGGCCACCAGGGACCTGGCGACGGGGAGCTGGCTGCCGGCGCCGGTGGCCGCCGCGATCGGACGGGCGGCCGCCCGGCTGCTCGACCTGGAGGCGGACGGGACCGGGACGACCCACGCCGTGCCGCCCCGGCCGACGTCGGCACCGCCCCGCCCGGAGCCGGCGCCCCGCCCGACGCCCACACCGCGCAGGCCGACGGTGCCGCCACCGGGCCCCGCCCCGACCGTGCCCCGCCGCCACCCCACCGCCCCGACGCGCCCCGCCCCCACGAGACCCGCCCCCACGAGACACTGGCGGCACCTCCCGCCCCAGCCCATCCCGGTCTACGGCCCGCCGCGGTACCGGCCCCCGCACCGGCGGCGCGGGTGGCTGGTCCTGGTGCTCGTCGTGCTGGTCGTGCTGCTGATCGCCGCCGCGGGGTACGCGCTGACGCACCGGGAGGCGCAGACGTCCACTTCCGGATCCGCGCCGGTCACCAGCGCGACGGCGCCCGGGGTGCCCGGCGGCGGCGCCGGACGGAACGTCGTGCCGGCCGCCTACCTCGGGACCTGGAGCGGTCAGGCCCTCTACTCGAACAACACTCCGGCCGGCGTCGTCACCCTCACCGTCGGCACGGGCGGCATCGGCGACCAGAGCACGGGATCGCGCCTCGACAACGGAGCCATCCGCTGCGAGGCCGTGTGGACGCTCGTCGAGGTCTCGTCGATCTCGTTGACCTACACCTCGCGGCTGGTGCGGGGCACGCCCGGCGGCGCGTGCACGGGCGGCGACGCGACCGACCGCCGCACGCTCGTCATCGAGCGGGACGGCACGATCCACTACGGAGTCAGCCGGGCGGGCGTCGTGACCCAGATCGCGCTGCTGCGGAAGACCGGCTGACCCCCGGCCCCCGCCCCTGCACCCGCCCCCGCCCCCGCGTTCTCACCCGTGTGCCCGCACCGCCGCCAGGACGTCCAGCCCCAGCGCCGGGTCGGCGTCCTCCGGGAGGCTGACGGACAGCCGGGTGAAGAGGCCCGCGTAGCGGCGGGTGATCTCGCGGGCGACGTCCTCCACCGGGCCGGACACCGCGAAGGCGTCGAAGACCTCGTCGTCGATCATGGCGGCCATCTCCTGCCAGCGCCCGCGCACGGAGAGCGGGTGCAGGCGCTCCTGGAGGTCCTCCCAGCCGTGCTGGGCGAGCACCGGGCGGTAGGCCGGCGTGGAGGCGTAGAAGGCGAGCCGCTCGCGGACGGCGGCGCGGTTGGCGGCCAGTTCCTCCTCCGTCCGCCCGGTGGCGGTGAGGACGCTCCCGGCGATCTCGAACGGGCGCGCCGTCCACGCGGCGCCCTCCGCCTCGGCAGCCGTCCGGGCCTCGGTCAGGCCGGGCAGCACCTGTTCGGCCAGGTAGGTCGGGGACGAGAACGGGTGGCTGAGGAAGCCGTCCGCGACGGCGCCGGCCGTGCGGGTCATGAGCGGGCCGACACCGGCCAGGAGGATCCGGGGCACCCCGCCGGACACCGGGTCCGGCGAGAAGACCGGGGTCATCGTCGTGTGCGTGTAGAACTCGCCGCGGAAGCGCAGCCGCGCGCCGGTCTGCCAGCTGTCCCAGATCGCGCGCACGGCGTGGACGTACTCGCGCATGCGCGCGGCGGGGCGGTCCCAGGGCATCCCGAAGCGCTTCTCGATGTGCGTCTTGACCTGCGAGCCCAGCCCGATGACGGCACGTCCGCCGGAGGCCGCGTGCAGGCCCCACGCCTGGTAGGCGAGCGTCATCGGGGTGCGGGCGAAGGCGACCGCGATGCCGGTGGCGAGCTCGATGCGCTCGGTCCGGTCGGCGGCGCGGGCGAGCTGGAGGAACGGGTCGTACGCGGTCTCGGCGACGACCAGCCGGTCCATGCCGCGGCGCTCGGCCTGCTCGGCGGCGTCCAGGATGCCCGCCGGGTGCCCGGAGGCGGTGGCGTCGAGGCGGAGGGCGGCGGTCGGGCGGTCCATGGCGGGGCTCCTGGTCACGGGCTTCGGCGGTACGTCGGCGGTACGCCGCCAGCCTGCCATGCCCTCACCTGCCGGGTGGCCCGGCTCCCCGGCTCCCCGGCTCCCCGGCTCCCGGGTCGGCCGCGTGCCGGGCCGGGCGCTTGCCCACCCGTACGACCTCGCCGGTCAGGCTCCGCCCTCGGGGAATTCGGCCACGGGGAACTCGGCCAGGTAGGCGTGCAGTGCCGCCGCGCCCGCCAGCAGGGCCAGGCCGCGCGCCGTCAGACGGTCGCGCCACTCGCCCAGCGTCGCCCGGAGGGGCTCCGGCCCACCCGCCGTCCGGACGCGTTCCAGCACCTGCGCGATGCGCTCCAGGCCGTGTCCACCACGGCGCAGCTGGTGGGCCAGCAGGGCGTCGCGCACATCGGCGGGGGCGTACACGCGGTAGCCGGTGCGCGCGTCGCGCCGGGGCACGACCAGGCCCGCGCGCTCCCACGTGCGCAGGGTCGCCGGGCGCAGGCCGAGGCGGTGCGCGAGCGGGCCGATGAACGTGCCGCCGGGTTCGGGGTCGGGGTCGGGTGTCGGTTCGGGGGCGCGTGTCGGATCTGGGCCCGGCGGCGGGACGAGGTCGTGCAGCGCCTCCTCCACCGCGTCCAACGTGGCGCGATCACCGGCCAGTTGCGCATGACCGGCGTCGATCAGCCGCAGCGCCTCGTCGACCTCGCCCGCGTGCACGGCCCGCATGACGGCCCCCGCCGTCGCGTGGCCGTGCCCGGGCAGCAGCGCCAGGAACGCCCTGAGCGCCGCGGCGTGGCGCGGGCCGTAGACGCGGTAGCCGCTCGCCGTGCGCCCGGCCGGCGGCAGGAAACCCGCCTCCTCGTAGTTGCGCACCGCCTGCGTGGACAGGCCGTGCTCGCGCGCCAGATCGACGGGTCGCAACATCACTTTGAGACTTCACTCCAATCTCACCGCGCAAAACGGCACCAAAGTTTACACCGGAGCTTCAACGATACGGTTGAAGTCATGACCGCATCGATCCGGGACGCGGCCCGTCCCTTCTCTGGCCACGCCCTCACCGCGCTCCTCTCCCCCGCCACCCGCCTCCTCGGCCTCGGCGAGCCCACCCACGGTGTCGAGGCCTTCCCCGAGCTGCGCAACGAGCTGTTCCGCCACCTCGTCGAGCACGAGGGCTACCGCTCGATCGCCATCGAGAGCGACTGCCTCACCGGTCTCGTCGTCGACGCGTACGTCACCGACGGCGTGGGCACGCTCGACGACGCCGTCGCCCACGGCTTCAGCCACGGCTTCGGCGCCTCGCCCGCCAATCGTGAACTCCTGCGCTGGATGCGCGAGTTCAACCGGCAGTGCCCGTACGCTGAGCGGGTCCGCTTCTACGGCTTCGACGGCCCGCTGGAGATCACCGGCGCCGCCTGCCCGCGCCCGTCCCTGCTCGCGCTGCACGACTACGTCGCCGCCCACCTCGACCCGCCGTACGACCGCACGACCCTCGACGCCCTCCTCGGCGACGACGGCCGCTGGACGGACGAGGCCATCATGTACGACCCGGCCAAATCCATCGGCCGCACCCCCCAGGCCCGTGAACTGCGCGTGATCGCCGATGACTTGAGTGCGCTCCTCACCGCACACGCTCCCCACCTGACGACCGCGACCTCCCCCGACGCCTTCTGGCGCGCCGAGCTGCACGCCCGCACCACCATCGGGCTCCTGCGCTACCACGCCGCCATGGCCGACACCGGTCCCGCCCGCATCGCCATGCTCCTGTCCCGGCGGGACGCGATGATGGCCGACAACCTCGACGCCGTCCTCCGCCGCGAGGAGCACCGCGGCCCGACGCTCGCCTACGCCCACAACGGCCACCTCCAGCGGGAGGAGAGCAGCATGCGCTTCGCCGGCCGGCTCACCCGGTGGTGGAGCGCGGGCGCGATCATCGGCACCCGCCTCGGCGACCGGTACGCCTACGCGGCCACCACCTTCGGCAGCCGCGGCTCCGACGTCCCGCCGGCCGACACGCTCGAAGGGCTCCTGTCGACGCTCCCGCACGACACGTCCGTCCTCGAACCGGCCCAACTCGCGCGATTCACACCGCACCTGACGCCGCGCGTACCGGCCGACCACACCTACGCCGCCCTCGATCCCGCCACCACCGGCCAGGCCGACGCGATCGTCTTCGTCCGCGACATCCGGTAGTCCCCGGCGGCGGGTCGGTGCCTCCGACGTCCGCGAAGGCTCGATACGGTGGCCGGAGCGGACCGGCGGCGCCCGACCGCTGTGGGGCGGGCGCCGCCGGTACCGCGATTCCCCATCGCCGGCCGACTCCGGCGACCAGCCGGGCGGATCAGCCCAGCAGGCGCAGCAGCTCCTCGGCCGCCCCCGCCGACGACGCCGGGTTCTGGCCCGTCACCAGGTTGCGGTCGACGACGACGTGCGGCGCCCACGGCTCGCCCGCGGCGAAGTCCACGCCCAGCTCGACCAGCCGGTCCTGGAGCAGCCACGGCGCCTTGTCCGCGAGACCCGCCTGGCGCTCCTCGTCGTTGGTGAAGGCGGTGATCCGGTAGCCGGCGAACGGCGACCCGCCGTCCTCCGTCCGCGCGGCCAGCAGCGCCGCCGGGCCGTGGCACACGACGCCGAGCGGGCGGCCGGAGGCGAGCGCCCTGGTCAGCAACCGGCCGGACTCGGGGCTGACCGCCAGGTCCTCCATCGGGCCGTGGCCACCCGGGTAGAACACGGCGTCGTAGTCGGCCGGGTCGGTGTCCTCCAGCTTCACCGGCCGCCGCAGCTCGGCGACGGCGGCGATCGCCTCGGCCGTCGCCTCGTCGGGCACGCTCGCCCGGTCGGCGACCGGCGCCACGGCGCCCGGGGTGGCCACGGTGACCTCGTGGCCGGCCTCGGTGAAGGCGCGGTACGGCACGAGGACCTCCTCGGCCCAGTAGCCGGTCGGGTGCGCGGTGCCGTCGTTCAGCGTCCAGACGTCGGCGCCGGTCACGACGAACAGGATGGTGGCCATGGTGCAGTCTCCAGGGGTGCGGTCCGACGCTCCGGCGGTCCTCCGCCGGAGTGCTCACGGCTCGACGCTAGACGCGCTCCACCATCGCCCACCAATGGCCCGGGCGATGTCCGGTATCGGGAATCCGATGGCTCCGGACGACACCCCGGCCATCGCCGTCCCGTAGGCTCGCGCCATGAGCGATCGGGAAATCCATGGCTCCGGCCCGTTGGACCTGAACCAGCTGCGGACCTTCCTCGCCGTCCACCGCGCCGGCTCGTTCACGGCCGCCGCCCACCGGCTCGGACTGTCCCAGTCGACGGTCACCGCGCAGATCCGCGCGCTGGAGCAGCGGCTCGGCCGGGAGCTGTTCGAGCGCGGCGCCCGCGGCGTCGCCGCCCTGCCGTACGCGGACGACCTCGCCGCCCGCCTCGCCGACCCCCTCGACCGGCTCGCCGACGCCACCGGCGAGCGGGCGGGCGGCACCCCCGAGCCCGTGCACCTCGCCGGGCCCGCCGAGTACCTGGGCACCGTCCTGCTCCCCGCGCTCGCACCGCTCGTCGCCGGCGGCGTCCAGCTGCGCGTGACCACCGGCCTCACCGACCCCCTGCTCGCCGAGCTGCGCGCCGGGCGGCACGACCTGGTCGTCGCCACCCGGCGCCCGCGCGGCCGGACGCTGCACGCGGAACCGCTCGCCGACGAGGAGTTCGTCCTCGTCGCGGCACCGGCCTGGGCGCAGCGCCTGGACGGCCGGGAGCTGCCCGCCGCCCTCGCGGACGTCCCGCTGCTCAGCTACGCCGCGGACCTCCCGATCGCCCGCCGGTACTGGCGGCACGTGTTCGGCGAGCGCCTGCACGCCCGCGCCGCCCTCACCGCCCCCGACCTGCGGGCGGTCGTCAACGCGACGGCGGCGGGCGCCGGCTGGAGCGTCCTGCCGAGCTACCTGTGCCGCGCCGAACTCGCCTCGGGCGCGCTGCGCCTGCTGCACCGGCCGGAGGACCCGCCGATCAACACCGCGTACCTGGTGCAGCGCCCCGCCGCGTCCGCCAATCCGCACGTCGCCCTGGTCCGCGAGCGGCTCGTCGCGGCCGCGCACACCTGCTGAGGCCCCTTCGCCAGGGTTCCGTCAAGATCGGCGGTCAGTTCACAAAGGGGGGCTACGCTACTGGTGGTTCGTAGCGGCACCTACCGGGAGGGAGGCGAGAGAAATGGACTCCAGTAGTAGTCCGGGCCACAGTCGGCCCTGTTCCCCGCTTTCCGCACCCCGCCCCGGCGCGCGCTGACGCCAGTCGGTCCGCTCGCGCGCGCCCTCCCCCCGGCCCCCGGCCGTCGGAGGTTCGCCATGACCCGCCTGTCCTTCCCACGCTTCTCCCCGTCGCACGCCCCCACCCGCGGCACCGGCCTGCTGCGCGGCCTGCGCCGCACGCCCCCGCACCTGCCGCCGCTCGGCGCGCTGCCCGCCGACGCCCCCATCGTCCGCGGCAGGCTGCGGCTGACCCTGCAGGACGGCACCCCGCGCCTGTACCTGCTCGACCACCGCGACTTCGCCGCCACCACGTCCCCCGACGTGGCGTACGACGCCCGCGTGCAGACCGCCTACCTGTTCGCGCTCCAGGGCCACGGCCCCGACTGCCTCGCGCGGCACCTCGGTCTCCCCCTCACCGCCGCCGAGGCCATCGCCGCGCATGCCGCCCGCTCCAGTGCGCCCGGCGCCGCCGGAGCACCCGGCACCGCCGGCACCGCCCGCGCCATCCCACAGGCATGAAGCCCGGGCGTCAGATCGCCAGGTCCCGCCGCTCCAGCAGCCGGAACGCGGCGAGCAGCCCGACCGCGCCGACGCCCACCAGGACGCCCAACGAGTGCCACGGCACACCCCCGTGGGCCAGGACGTCGCCGGGCGCGTAGTAGTGGAACGGGCTCAGGTACCGCAGCGGCGCGGCGGGGGACCACGCCAGGGCGATGAAGTTGAGCGCGAAGCCGACCGCGCCGAGGGCCACCGCCGCGCCGATCACGTACGCGCGGCGGCGGCTGAACGCCGAGACCGCGAGCACCGGACCGGTCAGGCCGAACGCCAGTGCGCAGCCCATCAGTCCGGCCGCGAACACCCCGCCCTCGGACACGGCCGCGCGCAGCGTCGGCGAGAACGCGACCCCGAGCGCGATGGTCAGCGTCGCCGCCGCGTTGAGCAGGACCGACGCCGCCACGAGGGCGCCGGCCCGTTCGGCGAGCAGGCGGCGTCGCGAGAGCGGACGGGTCATCAGGAGCTCGATGGTGCCGGACTCGACGTCGGCCGCGACGGCGGCGGCGCCGAGCGAGCCGATGACGGTCAGGTGCAGCGCGATCCAGAACGGGTGGGTGAGTCCGGCGCCGAGCAGCCCCGGGTAACTGGCGATGGAGACGTCGCCGTTGGAACCGCTGAAGGCCTTGAACGCGCCGGGCGGGGTGCGGCGGGCGCCGAACAGGTCGCCGTGCGGGACGGTGCTGGTGATCACGGTGATCAGGGTCTCGAAGACGACCATGCCGAACAGCAGCCCGAGCAGCATCCGGCGCCGCCGGTGCAGGGCGAGCCAGACCAGCGGGAGGCGGCGGTTGACGGTGCGCGCGATCACGGCCGCTCCTCGGGCTCTTCCGCCGGCGGCTCGTCCGCTTGCGACTCTTCCTCTGCCGGCTCTTCCTCTTCCGGCTCTTCCGAGTTGCGGTAGAGGTCGAGGAACGCCTCGTCCAGTCCCGCCTCCTCGACGGTGAGGTCCGCCACCGGCAACGCCCCGAGCAACTCCCTGACCGTCTCGACGAGTTCGTCCGGTGGTACCACCAGCTCCACGCGCTGCCCCTCCCACCGCGGGGACCACCGGTCGGCGGCGCCGAGCGGCCGGGCGCCCCGCCCGTCGGCGAGGACGAGCCGCACCCGCCGCGCCCGCGCCTGGCGCAGCTCGGCGACCGAGCGGACGGTCACCAGCCGCCCGCGCCGGACGATCGCCACCCGCTCGCACGTGCGCTGCACCTCGGGCAGGACGTGGCTGGAGAGCAGGACGGTCCGCCCGGCGGCGGTCTCCTCGGCGAGCAGTTCGAAGAACGTCTCCTGGACGAGCGGGTCGAGGCCCTCGGTCGGTTCGTCCAGCACCACGACGCCGGGCCGGTGCTGGAGCGCCTGGACGAGCCCCAGCTTCTGCTTCATCCCGCGCGAGTACTCCCCCACGGCCCGCCCGAGGTCTGCGCGGGTGAGGGCGAGCCGCTCGCACAGCTCGCGCCGGCGGGGCACCGGGGCGCCCTGGAGTGCGGCGAGGAGGTCGAGCGTCTGCTGCCCGGTGAGCTCGGGGTAGAGCCGCAGTTCGCCGGGCAGGTAGCCGATCGACGGCGCGAGCCGGCGGTGGTCGGCCACCGGGTCGAGGCCGAGCACCCGCACCCGGCCGCCGGAGGGCTGGAGCAGCCCGACCAGGCAGCGCAGCGTGGTCGTCTTGCCCGCGCCGTTCGGCCCGAGCAGGCCGAAGACCTCCCCGGCCGCGACCTCGACGTCCAGCCGGTCGATGCCGACGGTGGCGCCGTACCGCTTGGTGAGCTCGCGCAGTTCGATCACCGGTCTGCTGCTGGGCATGGCCCGCACCTCCGCTCGCGGCCCCGCGGCCCTCGACGGGCCCGGTCCCGGGCCCGACCCCGGGACATCAAAGCCTTCCCCGCGGAAGGTGTCGAGCAACACCGCCGGACGGGCGCGGCGCTCAACCCGTGCAGACGCCCGGCGGCGCCACGCACAGCAACGGCGCTCAACCCTTGCAGACGCCCGGCGGCACCACGCACAGCAACGGCGCTCAACCCTTGCAGACGCCCAGCGGCACCAGCCGGGCCACCCGGCGCGCCAGCCCGGCCTCCTCGGTGACGGCGGCCACTGCGTCCACGTCCTTGTACGCCTGCGGCGTCTCCTCCGCGAGCGCCCGGTAGGAGGCGGGCCGGACGGCGATCCCGCGCGCCTCCAGCTCGCCGTGCAGCGTCTCGCCCCGCACCGTCCGCAGCGCCTGGTGCCGGCTCCACACCCGCCCGGCGCCGTGGCAGGCGGAGTGGAACGCGTCGTTGCCGGGCAGCCCGACCATGACGTACGACGCGGTGCCCATCGTGCCGGGGACGAGCACCGGCTGGCCGGCCCGGACGAGGTCGGCGGGCAGGTCCGGGTCCCCGGGCGGGAGCGCGCGGGTGGCGCCCTTGCGGTGGACGCACAGCCGCCGGGCGACGCCGTCCACGTCGTGCGTCTCCAGCTTGGCGAGGTTGTGCGAGACGTCGTAGACGAGCTCCAGGCCGACCCCGAGGGCCGTCGCGAAGGCGCGGCGGGCCGCCTCGGAGAGCAGCTGCCGGTTCGCCCGGCCGTAGTTGGCCGCGGCGATCATGGCGCCCAGGTACGCCCGGCCGCGCGGCGAGTCGACCGGCGTGCAGGCGAGCTGGCGGTCCGGGACGTCGATCCGGTAGCGGTGCAGCTCGCGCTCCATGGCGTGGACGTGGTCGGTGCAGACCTGGTGGCCGAGGCCGCGCGACCCGCAGTGGATCATGACGCAGACCTGCCCCGGCCGCAGCCCGAAGGCCGCCGCCGTCTCCGCGTCCCACACCGCGTCCACCGCCTGCACCTCCAGGAAGTGGTTCGCCGAGCCGAGGCTGCCGACCTGCTGCAGCCCGCGCTCGACGGCCCGCGTGCTCACCTCGCCCGGCGCGGCGCCCGCCAGGACCCCGCCGTCCTCGCAGCGCTCCAGGTCGCGCGGCACGCCGTGGCCGTGCTCGACGGCGTAGCGGGCGCCGCCGACGAGCAGCTCGTCCAGTTCCCGCGGTCCGTCCAGCCGCCACAGGCCGCCGCGCCCGAGGCCGCGCGGGACGGCCCGGTCGAGCAGGTCCATCAGCCGGCGCAGCCGCTCCGCGTCGAGCTCGTCCCGGCCGGCCCCGGCCGCCAGCAGCCGGACGCCGCACGAGATGTCGAAGCCCACCCCGCCCGGCGAGACGACGCCGCCCTGCTCGACGTCGGTCGCCGCCACGCCGCCGATCGGGAAGCCGTAGCCCCAGTGCACGTCGGGCATGGCGAAGGAGGCGCGGACGATCCCGGGCAGCGTGGCGACGTTCGCGACCTGTTCGAGGGCCTTGTCCCCGGCGGCCTGCGGCAGCAGCTCACGGCTCGCGAACACGACGCCGGGCACGCGCATCGGCGGGGTCCGGTCGATCCGCCAGCGGTGGCGGGCCTCCTCGGTGAGTGTGATCTCCACGGCCGGTGCCTCTCAGACGTCGACGGTGACCCGGCCGGTCCAGCCGCCGGGGCCGGGCCGCAGGTCCAGACCGTGCAGTGAGACGGCCTTCGGCACGGCGCCGACGAGCGCGGCCGTGGCGGTGTCGGCCATCTCGAAACGCACCTCCAGGGTCCGGCCGCCGTCCGCGTCGTGGATGGCACCGAGGGCGAGCGCCGTCGGGAGTTCGCCGTCGGCGTCCATCCGGTAGACGACCTCCTCCAGGACGCCCGCGAGCAGGTCGGCGTCGCTCGCCGCGACGACGGTGCAGGCGCGCTCGCCGGCGGAGCCGGCGGCGGTGAGGTCGGCGAAGCTGTCGACGACGCCGCGGACCAGCTCGCCGATGCAGCCCTCGGCCGTCGGCGACCACGCCTCCACCTGGAGGTCCGCCGTGTGCGGCACGGTCCGGTGGCCGCTCGCGGCACTCTCCACGACCTGCCTCCTCTGCCGTCTCCTCCCAGCGTCGACCCGTAGGGCGGGCGGCGGCAAGAGCGCCGAGCGGGCAGCGGCGAGAGCGGCCGGGCGGGCGGGCAGCGGCGAGTGCCGCCGGGCGGTCACCGACCGTGCACGCCCGCCGCCGCCAGGTACGCCGCCGTCAGCTCCGGCGTGGCCAGCCACTCCGCGTGGTCGCTCGGCTCCGGGTAGGTGTTGACGAGCCTGCGGGCCACCGCCTCGTGCCGCGCGGCGGCCGCGAACACGCCCTGCACGTGCTCCGGCGCGGTGAGCATGGTGGCGGTGAACTCCACGGTGTGCCGGGCGTGTTGCAGCCAGAAGTCCTCGGCGGTCGCCGCCATCCAGGCCGGCGTGAAGGCGGCGTCGCCGTGCTCGACGATCGCCCGCAGGTACCCGTCGGCCGCGCGGGCGGCGCTGTTGGCGCCCTGGCCGGTGATCGGGTCGTTGACCACGACCGCGTCGCCGATGCCGAGCACGTGCACGTCCCGCGCGCCGCCGAGTGCGGCCACCGGCCGCCGCACCGTCGGCGTGACCGCCCCGAACAGGCCCGCCCCCGCGTCCGTCGGCTCCGCGTGCCGCCAGAACTCCGCCTCCCAGGGCAGATGCTCCGCCAACAGGGCGCGGATCCGGGCCAGTTGGACGTCCGGCGCGGGCGCGTCGGTGAACGCGTCCAGCGGCCCGCCGGGCACCGCCTCCCACAGCAGGATCGCGCACGGCCCGGAGAGCGTCAGGGCCGGCTGGAGGTAGAGGTCCGCGAGGCCGGGCAGCGCGTACATCCGGGCCCGCGGCTCGACGGCCGGGTCGGGGGCACCGACGCCGTGCGCGTAGAGGCAGGACAGCGACCGCTGCGGCCGGTCGAACGGCGACCGGGCCGCGTCGCGTTCGAAGACCCCGGCCGGGCCGCCGCGCCCGGCCGCGACCACCGTCAGCTCGTGCCGCTCGGCGAGCGCGCGCAGCCCGTCCCGGTCGAGCGTGCGGTACTCGACCCGGCCGCCGCGCTCGGTCAGCAGCTCCAGCCAGCGCGCCAGCTTGAGCCGCTGGTCGACGGACTGCGCGGGCTCGTCCAGCGTCGCGGTGATCTCCAGCGCCTGCACGCCCGGCGGCACGGCCAGCACCATCGTGAGCGTGTCGACGGCGGGCGCGTCGGCGGCCCACAGGTCCAGCCCGGCCGCGGCCTCGATGCGCCGCGCCGGGCCGAACATCGCCTGCGTGGACAGCACCCGCCCGCCGACCAGCTGCTCGGGCGTGCGCTCGGCGACCAGCGTCACCTCGTACCCGGCCGCGACCAGCCCGAGCGCGAGCTGCAGCCCGGCCTGACCCGCTCCGACGACGGCGATCCGACGCATGCACGCCTCCCGGGCGGCTCGACCGACTGGACGTCAGATGCGTACGGTAGTCGAACGGTAGGGCGCCGTCACCAGCCCGAACCGGACCGACCGCGCAGGTGCGCGACGAGCAGGTCCAGCACCGCCGGGGCCTGGTCGGTCAGGTAGAAGTGCCCGCCGGGGAAGACCCGCAGGTCGAACCCGCCCGTGGTGTGCCCGGCCCACGGCCGCGCCTGCGCGACCGTCGCCCGGTCGTCGGCGTCGCCGACCAGCGCGGTGATCGGCTGCGGCACGGTGTCCCCCGGCGCGCAGCGGTACGTCTCGATCGCGGTGTAGTCGGCCCGCAGCGCCGGCAGGATCAGGGCGCGCAGCTCCGGATCGGCGAGCAGCCGCTGGTCGGTGCCGCCGAGCCGCCCGATCTCGGCGAGCAGCCCGTCGTCCGACATCAGGTGCACCTCGGTGTCCCGCGGCTCCGACGGCGCCCGCCCGGCCGACACGAACAGGTGCTCCGGCCCCGCCACCCCGTCCCGCGCGAAGCGCCGGGCGACCTCGAAGCACACCGCCGACCCCAGGCTGTGCCCGAAGAACGTCAACGGCCGGTCCGCCCAGGCCCGCAGCTCCCGGTACACGCACTCCGCGAGCTCGGCCACCGAGTCGATCCCGGGCTCCGCGAACCGGTTCTGCCGCCCCGGGTACTGCACCGCGAGCACGTCGGCGTGCGGCGCCAGCGCGGTCGCATAGTCGACGAAGAAGCTCGCAGCACCGCCCGCGTGCGGGAAGAACACGACGCGCGAGGGCGCCGAGTCACTCGGACTGAACCGCCGGAACCACGGACTCTCGACAGCAGCACTACCGAACATGCGGGGCGACCTCTCTCAGCGGACGATCTTCTGCCACCCCCAGTCTCGCAGGACGGCCCGGCCGACCCCAGGGGTCACTCGGGCATCTCGTCGTCCGGGTCCAGGAAGGCGGCCCACGGGTCGTTGTAGGCGTCCGGGTCCGTCACCCAGCCCGCCGCGAGGACGAGGCCCGTCGTGCGGTGGACGGCGAGGAAGCCGAAGGGACGACCGAATTCCGCCTGGACGTGGCGGACGCTGTACGGCGGAAGGGCGGCCGCACCCCCCGCCGCGACGCCCAACGCGGTGACGGCCGCGGCCCGGAAGCCGCGGGGGCCGAAGGACGCGGTGGCGGTCTGGCGCGCGCTGGAGACGTACAGCGGCTCGTCGTCCTGGGAGAGGCCCGGGAGGCGGCTCTCGGTCACGGACGGGAGGCACGCCGTGGTGAGGCCGAAGAGGTCGGGGCGTTCCAGCAGGTCGTGGTCGGCCTCGACGGTGAACTGCGGGACGCAGACGCCCAGGACCGGTTCGCGCTCGTAGCTGCGCCGCCAGGCTACCGTGAGTCCTGGGCCGGGCGCGCCGGTGGGCAGGCGGTCGGCGGTGACCCGGGGGTGGCGGTGCGCCAGGATGCCGAAGCCGGCGGCGAGGACGTCGGCCGCCGGGGCGTCCGCCTCTCCGAGGAGCAGGTGGACGTCGATGTCGTTCCTGCCGATCACCCGCACCTCGGTGACCGGCCCCGCCGGGGTGTCGGCGACGGCCGCCCGGTCGAGCAGGGAGGTGTACCGCGACAGGTACTCGACCTCGCGGCCCCACGCGTCGCCGTCCACCCGGCCGCCGACGTCGAAGCGGCGGATCCACTCGGTCCGCACGGTCAGGGCGCCGGCCAGCACGAACCGGGTGTCGTCGTCGACCTGCACCGGCATGGCGTCGATCAGCCCGTCCGTGCGGCGGGACGCCCAGGCGTCGAGCGCCTTGCGGTCCTGCGCGCCGTCCCCGGTCAGGCGGCCGATCACGTCCGCCGGGAGGCCCGCAAGCCACTCCGGCCGGGGCCGCACCCCCTGGGCCGTCCACAGCCCCAGCGCGGCGGATATGCCCGGCAACTCGTCCAGCAGGCCGAGCAGTTGGCGCGCCCGGTCGGCGGCGGCGTCGGCCGGCAGCCCGAGCGCGTTCTCCAAGTCCCGCCGGACGGCCGGGCTGCCCGCCGGCGCCACCAGCCCGAGCAGCGGCCACACGCCGGCGGGCATGAGCAGCGTCTGCCGCCCCTCCGCCAGCGCGTGCCCGGCCCACCGCGCGCCCAGCTCGTTGACCCCGCGTACGATCCCGGCCCTGCTCATCAAGTCCCCTGTCCTCGGCCGTCGCACGGGAGCGTAGGGGTGCCCGGCCGCTCGCGGCCAGCGGTTTTCGCCGCGCCCGGCAGGCGTGGTCAGCAGGCGTGGTCGGCGGTCGCGCTCAGCGGGCGTCGTACTGCTCCTGCGTCAGCTCGTGGACGCGCACGCGGCGGCCCGTGGCCGGGGTGGTCGTCTCGCGTTCCACCCGCATGCCCAGCTTGTCCATCACGCGCTCCGACGCCGTGTTGCCGATCTGGGCGATGCTGACGATCCGGTCCAGGCCGCAGTCCTCGAAGCCGAAGCGGACGGCCTCCCGCGCCGCCTCGGTGGCGAAGCCCCGGCCCCAGAAGGTGCGGGCCAGGCGCCAGCCGACCTCGACGGCCGGGAGCACCTCGGGCAGGAAGCGCGGGACGGCGAGGCCGGTGAAGCCCGCCAGCTCGCCGGTCCCGCGCACCTCGACGGCGAACAGGCCGAATCCCTCCTCCTCCCACCGCTGTTCGACCAGCGTGGTGAAGCGGCGGGCGGCCGCTTCCTCCAGCGGCCGGCCGTCGGCGATCCACCGCATCACCTCGGGGTCGGCGTTGATGGCCGCCATCGGGGCCACGTCCTCCTCCCGCCAGCGGCGCAGGATCAGGCGGGGCGTCTCGATCGTCACCATGAGGTCCGTTCCTTCCGGTCCGTCCGGTCCATGCGAGCGTCCTTCCGCGTGGCCGGGTGCACCGAACTCGTGGGCGTGGCCGGCACTTCGGCCGCCTCCAGGTCGGGGTGCGCGGCAGCCCCGCGCCGGGCTGCCACCACCCGCTCCGGCAAACGCCGTCGATCACCGTCGCCCATCACGAAATCCCCTCCCCCGCGAAGGGCCACGAGCCTACCCTGGACCACATGACCGCAGCCGATCCCGACTGGATCACCATCGTCGCCTACGAGAACCTCCCGGGCAGCCCCCGCCCGATGGCGGCCGTCCGCGCTTGACTGCGCGAGCGGGGCGTCGACTGGATGCCCTGGCCGGCGAAGGACTTCCTCGTGAACCTGGTCTGCGGGCGTGACGCGGACGGACGCTGGCACGGCTGGTACGACGTCCGCCTGCCCGCGGACGCGCTGCGCCCGCTCGGCCTCCACCCCGACCAGCCGACGGCGACCGCCAACGGGCCGTCCCCGCCCGGGTGGTGGCACGCCGAGGCCGAACGCCGCGCGCGCCGCGAAGGCTGAGCCGATCATGCCCGCTGGAGCATGGTGCGATAACGCGATTGGTCTTGGAAACGACCGACTCGCACGTCATAGCGTCGAGGGAGTTCGCACACGAGGTCACGGCGAAGGAATCCACCATGGTCACCAACGGACGCAGCAGTGGGTACACGATGGTCAAGAGGTTCCTCGCCACCTCGTTGGCCACAGCCGCGGATTCGTCGCGGTGGGCACCGCGGACGCCAGCACCCCGCGAAGGGGCGGCGTCGAGGTCCTCGAACTCACGGTCCGGAACGACCAGTACCAGGCGGTGGACCTCGGCCCGGCCGGGCCGAGCCTGGGTGACATGGACGTCTACTCCGGCACCATCGTCAAGGACGGCCGCAGCATCGGGCGCGGGGGCGGATCGTGTCAGGTCGTGCAGCTCGACGGCGGCGTGGTCACGGCTCAGTGCGTGATCACCTTGGAGGTCGAGGGCGGCTCCCTGACGCTGCAGTCGCTCTGGACGAAGAGGTCGAGCGCCCCGCTCGACATGGCCGTCACGGGCGGTACGGGCTCCTACGCCACCGCGCGCGGCACCGTCCGCTTCTGGAACATCGGCACGCCGGCCGAAAGGGCGCGGGCCGAGATCCAGCGCTGACACCGCAGGCTGGGCCGCCGTCCTCCGGCCGCACACGGGAAGTCGGCCCCGCCGACTTCCCGTGCACCACCCCGACGGAACTGAACGACCTCTCCGTCAGGATTGGGGCTCTTCGGGTGCCATCGGTCTTGAAAAGGGCTGGCCGGATTTACCGGACGACAGTGCCGGCGGCCGGTGAAAACCCGGTGAAACCCGGCTACTTCCGCAACGGCCCCTAACCGCCGAACCGCACCGCCGTGGCTCGCGAGCGCGAGACCGTGTCGAGCCGGAGCACGGACGCCGCCTCGGGCACCGGATCGCCGTGGTCGAGCGCCGCCGACAGCCGGGCCAGCCCGACCCGGTGGCGGGCGAAGACCCGGGCGGAGGCGTGCCGGCCCCGGGCACGCTGGCCGTCGAGGGCCGCGGCGGCGCCGACGTCGAGCAGGACGACGTGCAACTCGCGCCCCCGGCGGCCGGCTTCGCGCGCGAGCCACCGCCGCATCCACGCGCGGCTGCCGCAGTCGTGCACGAGCAGCGGGCCGCCCCGCCGGACGGAACTCCGCAGGAGCAGCACGTGGCGCAACCGGGCCCACGGCCGGTAGGCGGCGTACGGCAGCCACGCGGGCATGACGGCTTCGCACGCCTCGTGGACGACCCGCGGATCGACCACCGCGACGGCAGCCGCCGCCGACCAGCGCCGCAGCAGCGTGCTCTTGCCCGCGCCGGGCAACCCCGAGACGACCACGACCGCGCCCGCCGGGTACCGCACCGTGAACCCCGGCCCGTCCGCGCCCCGCAGGTCGACCACCCCGCGCGGCGACACCCGTGTCCCGTCCGTCGTGCTGCCCATCCGGCCCCCGTTCGTACTCGACCGGGAACCATAACAGCCCCGCGCGCCATCATCGCGCCGCCTACCGACATGATGGTGCGTCAGTTCATCGACGGCCGGTCATCGAGGACCGGTCGTCGACAACCAGGAAGGCCGAACGTGACCGCGACGTACACCGGGCTGGTGCTGGCGGGGCTGGCGCGCGATCCGGGGCGGGTGGCGATCCGCTGCGGGGAGCGCGCGCTGACCGGGCAGGAGTGCCTCGACGCCGTCCACCGCATGGCGCGTGCGCTGGAGGGCGCCGGGCTGGGGCGCGGGGACGGGGTGACGGTGCTGGCCGGGAACCGGCCGGAGACGGTGCTGGTGCGGCTGGCCGCCAACGTGATCGGCTGCCGGGTGGCCGCGCTGTACCTGGACCGGCCGGTGGCCGAGCAGGTCGCGACGGCCGCGTTCGCGGGCACCGACGCACTGGTGTTCGACCCGGCGCGGTTCGGGACGGCCGCCGCGCACATCGCCCGGTCCCTCCCCGCCGCCGGCCTGTTCGCACTCGGCCCGACGGACCTCGGGGCGGACCTCCTGGAGCTCGCCGCGCCGCTGTCCCCCGCCGCGCTCGCGCCCCGGGGCCGGCCGGAGGACGTCATGGCGGTGCGGTTCACGAGTGGCACGACCGGACGGCCGAAGGGCGTGGTGCGCCGGTTCGCCCGCCCGCCGAGGCCCGAGCTGCCGGCCGCGTCGGTGTTCCTGCTGTGCACGCCGCTGGGCCACGGCGGCGGGACGTCGGCGGACCTCGCGCTCGCGGCGGGCGGTTCGGTGGTGCTCCAGGACGGCTTCTCGGCGGACGCGGTCCTGGCCGCCGTCGAGGAGCACGCCGTCTCCCGGGTCCACCTCCCGCCGCACCTGCTGTACCGGGTCCTGGACCACCCGATGCTGCCGCGGACGGACGTCGGCAGCCTGCGCCGCGTCACCTATACGGGCGGCCCGGCCGCCCCGCGGCGGCTCGCGGAGGCGACGCGCCGCCTGGGGCGGGTGCTGCACCAGACCTACAGCCTGACGGAGTGCGGCCCGGTGGCGCGGCTGACGCCGGACGAGCACCTCGACCCGCGGCTCCTCGGCACGGCGGGCCGCCCGTACCCGGACACCGAGGTGCGCATCCTGGACGAGGACGGCACGCCGCTGCCGCCCGGCGGGACCGGAGAGATCCACGTCCGCACGCCGACGGTGATGGAGGGCTACTGGCGGGACCCGGAGCTCACCGCCGAGGTGCTGCGGGACGGCTGGCTGCGCACCGGGGACCTCGGCGGCCTGGACGCGTCCGGCTACCTGACGGTGGCCGGCCGGCGCGAGCCGATGGCGATCGTGGGCGCGCACAACGTGTACCCGCGGGACGTCGAGGGGCCGCTGCTCACGCACCCGGAGGTCCGGGAGGCGGTGATGTTCGCGACGTCCGGGCCGGACCTGCTGGAGCGCGTGCACGCGGCGGTGACGACGGCGCCGGGCGCGCGGGTGACGAAGGAGCAGCTGCACCGGTGGGTGCGGGAGCGGAGCGGTCCGCTCAGCGCGCCGACGTCGATCCTGGTCCTGCCGCAGATCCCGCTGACGGGGACGGGCAAGCCGGACCTGGCGGTGCTGCGGGCGCTGGTGGACGGCGCCCCGGGGTACGCGTCCGCCGCCCTGAGGGCGCGCGAAGGGGTGTGACGCGCCCCCTTGATGCTTCGAGCGCCCGCGCGGGCGACCTCTCGCGCGGTGCTCGGCGGGAACAACCGCAGGTGGACACTCGTCCGTGCGGACCGATGTGCCGATAAAGCTCCGGCGGCGTTCCCTCGCACCGTCCCCAGGAGGCACCTCCGTGACCTGGCTCCGCGTCCTGACCGCGCTCGGCATCCTCGCCGTGGCCGGCAGTGCCCTGCTCGTCTTCGCCCTCTGCACCGCGGCCGCCCGGGGCGAACGCGCCGGGGAGCCGCCCGACCTCCGCGAGGAGGCCGAGCGGAGCGGACTCTTCCAGCACATGGGCGGCGGCGAGACCTAGCTGTTCCGTCCCGCGAGGACTCAGTGCCCCGCGATGTCGTCCGGCCGGACCTCGATGTGGTCGGCCGCGAGGTCGACCGCCACCCGGTGCTCCATGCCCAGCGCCTCCAGGAACTTGACGGGCAGCTGGACCCGCCCGGTGCGGTCCAGCATCACGTACTCGCGCTCGTTGACCGACTCCTCGCCGTGCTCGTCCGTGACGGTGCGGCGCAGCACCTCGCTGCTGGTCCGGCCGTCGCGGATGGCGACGGTGCGGCGGACCTCGCCGGCCACCATCGGGTCGTGGGTGACGATCACGACGGTGGCGCCGAGTTCGCGGTTGACGGTGCGGAAGGCCTCGAAGATGACGGCGCCGGTCTCGGAGTCCAGCTCGCCGGTGGGCTCGTCGGCCAGCAGGACGGGCGGGTTGTTGGCCATCGCGACGGCGATGGCGACGCGCTGCTGCTGGCCGCCGGACAGCTCGTCGGGGCGGCGGTGGGCGAGGTCGCCGATCTCCAGCGCCTCCATCAACTCGGCCACCCGGGCGGCCTGTTGCCGCGAGTTCCGGCCCCCGCGACGGCCGCGTAGCTGCATCGGCAGGGCGATGTTCTCGGCGGCGGTGAGGAAGGGCAGCAGGTTGCGGGCGGTCTGCTGCCAGATGAAGCCGACCACCTCGCGCCGGTAGCGCAGGCGTTCGCGCGCGGACATTTCCAGCAGGTCGCACCCGGCGACGGTGGCCGTCCCGGCGGTCGGCACGTCGAGGCCGGCCAGGATGGTGAGCAGGGTGGACTTGCCGCTGCCGGAGGCGCCGACGAGGGCCACCAGATCGCCCTGGGCGATGGTGAGTTCGAGGCCCTGGAGGGCCTGGACCTCGATCCCCTCGGCGCTGAAGATGCGGACCAGCCGGTCGCACACGATGGCCGCGCCCGCGCCGTACGCCTTGGGTGAGGCCGCGGCGAGGGCCCGCTGCTGGAGCTCCTGGAGGGTGGGGACCGCGACGGCCGTCCGCTCTTGGGGGGTGCTCTTCACCGCTGGTCTCCTGTCGTCTTCGTCGTCTCGACGCTCACGTCACGCGCACGCCCGTTCAACGCTGGTCCCCCGCCCGCAGTTCGGCGGCGAGCTGGCGCCGCCCGGAGACGAAGGTCTCCGCCACCACACCCGCGCAGACCACGAGCGTCAGCCCGGCCGTGGGCAGCAGCACGGGCAGCAGGGCGGGCGTCAGCTTCTCCCCTACGGCCGCGCCGACCAGGGCCGACAGGTCGAAGGCGGGCCCGAGCAGGCCGACCGCCGCCAGCGCGACGAGCGCGCCCCCGAGGGCCGCCACCAGGGTCTGGGGCAGGGCCTCGGCGAGGATCAGCGCGAGCCCCTGGCGCGGCCGCAGGCCCAGGGTGCGCAGCCGGGCGAGCATCGCGCCGCGCTCGGGGGCGGCCCGGAGGAGCGTGAGCAGGACGGCGAGCAGGGCGAAGCCGGCGGCCGCGGCGACGGCGGCCCAGAAGAGCCGCTGTGCCGAGCGCTGGAGCGGGTCGGCGGCCAGCCGGGCGGCCACCTCGGCGCTGGTGTGCACGGTGTAGCCCCCGGGCAGGGCGTGCGAGTCGCGTCCGGCGGCCTCGGCCGTGTCCCGGACCACCTTGACGAGGCCGGTGGCGGCGGTGATCCCCTTGTCGCGGACCAGCGCGGTGAACTGCCCGTCGTCGATGGCACCGACGCCGAACCAGGCGTTGACCCGGCCGAGTTCGGGCAGCCGGGCGGTGGCCGGACCGACCGGTACGACGACGAAGGGCTTGAAGGCGCCCGGCAGGGCGGGGGTGGCGTCGACGCCGCCCGCGTCGGTCAGGAGCAGTTCGTTGCCGCTGGGCAGCCGCAGCCGGACGGGGCCGCCGCCGACCTTGGGCACGAGGGCGCTGCTGAACAGGGCGGGCACCGGGGTGTCCGGGCCGCCGGAGCCGGCGGTGAGGACGACCGGGTCGAAGGCGCCGGACCGGAGGGTGCGCGCGATCTCGGCGTACGCCGCGGGCTCGGCGACCACGAGGGTGACCTGGGCGGAGCCGTCCCTGGTGCCCATGAGGAAGGTCTCGGTGTCCGTCCAGACGCCGGTGCCGGCCCGGACGCCGGGCAGGGCCGCGGCCGCCCGGGTGAACTCCTCCGGCAGGGTGGGCCCGACCGGCAGGGTGAGCGAGGCGTCGCCGCCGACGGTGAGCCGGGCGGCGCGCAGCCGCACGCCGTCGACGTCGCCGAGGACGGTGGCGCCGAACCCGGCCGTGGTGACGGCGATCAGCAGGGCGAGCAGCGGCAGCACCGAGGGGCGGCGGCGCCCGGTGGTGTCGCGGGCGGCCCGGGCGAGGCCGAGGAAGCCGACCAGGCCGCGCCCTCGCCCGGCGGCTGCGGCCAGCCAGCCGACCACGACGGGCTGGACCCGGGCGAGCAGCACGCCGCCGGAGACCGCGAGCAGCAGCGGGGCGGCGATCAGCAGCGGGTCGACGCCGGTGCCGACGGGGGCGACGCCGCGTCGGCGGACCTCCGCGACGGCGGCGCCGGTCAGCACCAGGACGACGAGTTCGCCGATGACGCGGCGCCAGCCGCCGGGGGCCTTCGGTTTGGCCCACAGCAGCGCGGCCCGGGCCGGGAAGGCCAGCAGCGCGAGCAGCGTGGCCACGCCCGCGGCGAGGACGGACCCGCCCCAGCGCGGGGTGGGCAGCAGCACCAGCGCGAGCGTCGTGGCGAGCACGGCGGCGGGCAGGACGGTGACCGCGCCCTCGCCGAGCAGGCGCAGCAGCACGCCGCCGCGGGAGCCGCCGCGGGCCTGGAGCAGGCGCAGTTCGGCGGTGCGCCGTTCGGTGACGAGGGCGGCGGCCAGGCAGAGCACCACGGTGGCGACGCCCGCCACGCCGGCCGGGCCGATCGCGGCGATGGGCGCGGCGGCCTCGTACCGGGCGGTGGCGCGGTCGAGGACGTCGGGCAGGGAGGAGTTGACGCGCAGGTCCGGGCGGCCGGTCTCGGCGGCGAGGTCGGTGGCGCCGCGCCCGGTGATGTACCCGCTGACGGCGGTGCGCAGGTCGCCCAGCCGGTCGGCGCGCACGACCGGGGTGTCCAGGGGGAGCGACCAGAAGTTCCGGGCGTCCTTGAGGTTGCCGCCCCACGCGAGGAGGGCGTCGAGGGTGGAACCGTCGACGACGCCGCCGGTCGTCCAGGCGCCGCCGGGCGCGCAGGCCCGGGTCTGGCAGGCCAGGTCGTCCCAGTACGGGTCGTTCTCGTCGGCCCGGTAGAGGCCGACGACCTTGGTCCGGACCGGCCCGCCGAACTCCTCGCCGTTGTCGAGGACGTCGCCGAGCTTGATCCCGATGGTCTCGGCGCCCGCCCTGCTGATCGCGATCGGCAGCGGCTGGCCGGGGGCGGCGGGCCCGGGCCAGGCGCCGTCGGTGAGGGTCGCGTGGCCGGCGACGCCGTGGAGGTACATCAGGTCGAGCCCGGGGTTGGACTCCGTGAGGTGGACCAGGCCCGGGTTCCTCAGCTCGCGGCCGCGGACCGTGGTGCCGTAGACCGGCCCGGAGGGCGCCAGCGGCACGTCGCGGCCGATCCGCTCGGCCAGCTTTCGCGCCACGGGGTCGAGACGGGCCGCGGTCTCCTCCCGCGTCAGGCCGGAAGTGGCCTGCAACCTGGTGTTCGAGGTGCCGCGCTCGCGCAGGAACTCGCGCAGCGCGCCGTCCGCGCCGCGGTCGACGGCGCGGGGGAAGGCCGCCGCCAGCAGGACGGTGGCGAAGGCGAGCGCGGCCATGAGCAGCGCGGCCAGCGGCGCCGAGCGCAGCCGGGTCCGCACCCAGGGCGCGGGGCGCCGGCCGGCGCGGGGGCGGGGCACGGTGGTGCCGGCCTGGGTGGTCACATCTCCTCCACGTGGCGCAGCCGGGCGGCCACGTCTCGACGGCGGCGTCCGGTCAGGAAGGCCGACAGCAGGGGCACGAGGGCGATGGCGGCGGCGAGCAGGAGGGTCTGGCCGGCCGGCAGCTCGATCAGCGCCTCGGGCATCGGGCGGCGGGCGGCGGGGGTGAGCACCACCAGCGGCACGATCAGGTGGACGAGCAGGGTGCCGAGGCCGAGCCCGACGGCGGCGCCCAGGGCGACGAGGAGGGTCTGTTCGGCGGCCGCGGTGCGCGTCACGTGCTTGCGCGGGGTGCCGAGGGCGAGCAGCAGGGCGGAGTCGCGGGAGCGTTCGCGGGCGGCGGCGGCCACGGCGGCGCCGAAGCCGATCGCGGCGAGGATCGCGGTGGCGACGGCGATGGCCATGAGGGCGCTCTGCGGGGCGGCGCCGACCGGGTCGCCGAGCAGGGCGGCGGCGGTCTCGTCGGAGAGCTGGACGGTCTGGACGCCGGGGGCGGCGCGCAGCGCGGCGGCGGCCTCGGCGGGGGTGCGGTCGCCGGGGCCGGTGGCGGGCAGCCACCACTCGGCGCGGCCGGGCAGTTCGCGGCCCTGGGCGGCGAGCAGGCGGGAGGTGGTGGCGAGGTCGACGACGAGGGCGCTGTCGCCGACGACCGGCAGTGCGTCGACGGCTGCGGTGACCTTGACCTGGAGGACGGTCCCGGCGGTCTGGACCCGCAGGGTGTCGCCGACGGCGGCCCCGGCGGCGGTCAGGTAGCCGCGGGTGGCGACGCCGCTGAGCCCGGTGGGGGCGGTGGCCCCGGCCGGGGTGAGGACGGCGCGCAGGGTGTCGCCGCGACCGTCGGCGAAGCGGTAGCGGAGGGTGAACAGCGCTGCGGGGTCGGCCGGTTGGGCGGCGAGCTCGGCGGCCGGGCCGGGCTTCTCCACCTCCTTGCCGACGTTCGGCGCGGTCGCGCTCCAGCCGAACCCGGCGGGGGCTGCGACGGGCGCGGCCGGGCCGCCGGCGGTGTCGGAGACGGCGATCCGGTGGACGGTCAGCTCGCCGTCGGCGCGGTCGCCGAAGGACACGATCGCGCCGACGAGCGTCAGCGGCGCGGCGGGTGAGCCCAGCGGGGCGTCCACGAGCGTGCTCAGGTCGGCCGTCGCGTGGACGTCGCCGCTGAACGGGAGCACGGAGAGGGCGGCCTTGTAGGTGATCCCGAAGCGGTCGCGCAGGAGCAGCCGGGCCTCGGGACGCACCGGCTCGGCCCGCGGCCCGTCGGGGCGGCCGGCCACGTCCTGCTGCGTGACCGACACGTCGGCGTCGATCCGCAGCGGCTTGCCGGGCAGCGGGATCCCGGACTGCGCGCCGGTCGGCGCGGGCTGCCCGAGGGCACCGAACAGCTCCTGGCGGGAGTGCCCGGCGAGCAGGTCGGCACGGACCGGGACGCGCTCGGCGAGGGCGGCGCCGTCCACCGCGACGAACTGGCCGGTGCCCTGCGGCAGCGGCTGCTCGGAGCGGAGCACCGGGACGAGCCGGTCGCCGCCGGGCAGGGCGCCGTAGCGGCCGGCCTGGCCCATCGGGGAGTTCTGCGAGTCGGCGATGCGCAGGCCGCCGGCCGTGCCGAAGGCGGCCCGGTCGCGCTGGGAGGCGGACCAGGTGGCGTGCTGGCCGAGCGCCAGGACACCGGTGGACACCGCCATCACGAGCAGCAGGACCGGCCCGGTGGCCCGGCCGGGCCGGCGGGCGAGCTGCCAGCCGACCAGGGCCGGGCCGAGGCCCCGGCCGCGCGCGGCGATCCGGGCGCCGAGGCGCGCGACGAGCGGCAGCAGGCGCAGCACCACGAGGGTGCCCGCGCACAGCGCCAGGGTCGGGGTGGCGACGAGCAGCAGGTCGATGCCGAGGCGGCCGCTGGAGTCGGTGGACAACCCGCCGCCGTACTGGGCGAGTTGCTGGTAGGCGAGGGCGGCCAGGGCCAGTACGGCGAGGTCGCCGCCGTTGCGGGCGACGCCGGCGACGAGCGCCTGGCGGCGGCCGGTGCGGGCGCGCAGGGCGGCGCCGGCGCCGCGCAGCAGGCCGGGCACGGCGGCGAGCAGGACGCAGGCGAGGGCGCAGGCGGCGGCGATCGGCCACAGCGCCCGGCTGATCCCGGTGTCGAGGGTCACCCGGCCGGCGAGGGCGCGGACGAGGAACGGGGTGAGCAGCGGCGCGAGCGCGGCCGCGGGCAGGGCGAGCAGCAGCGATTCCACGGCGGTGAAGGCGCCGATCCGGCCGCCGGACGCACCGCGGGCGGCGAGCAGTTCGTTCTCGCGTTCCTGGCGGGAGGCGATCAGGTGGACGACGAGCAGCAGGGCCGCGGCGGCGAGGACGCTCAGTTGGAGGGCGCCGATCAGCAGGGTGGACCGGGCGACGAGCAGGCCGGAGGCCAACTCGTGCATCACGTCGGGGAGTTCGGTGGTCGCTTGGAGTCCTGCGCGGTCCCGCAGGCGGTCCGCGAGGCCCTGGGCGCGGTCGCCGACGGCCTTCGCGCCGGCCTCGTCGGCGCCCGCGAAGTCGGCGTCGAGCAGCCAGCCGCGGCCGTCCTGCGGGAGTCCGCCCGTGGTGAAGGCGCTGTGGTCGACGAGCATCGGTCCGTAGGTGGTGAAGCCGCCGGCGGCGACCTCCCGGCCGCCGAGCGGGTCGAGGCGCCAGTACGGGTCGGTCCGGTCGAGGGCGCGGTAGACGCCGGTGATGCGGACGGTGAGCGGGGTGCCCGAGGAGCGGTCGTCCAGCCTGACGTCGGCGGGCAGGGCTTCGGGGGCGAGGCCGAGGCGGGTCAGCGTGGTCTGCGGGACGGCCGCCTGCGGGACCGGCCCGGTGGCGGCGCCCGGCCAGGCCCCGGCGAGCAGGCGCACCCGGCCGCGGTCGAGGTCGGCGAGGACGGTGAGGTCGGCCTTGGCCGGGCCGCCGGAGTCGCCGGTCCCCGGCAGGCCGTAGGAGCGGCTGCGGAGCACGCCCTGGGTCTGCACGGGCAGGGAGCCGAAGAGCGCGGAGCGGTAGGCGTCGAGCGCGGGGTCGTCCTTCGCCTGCCGGTCGAGGCCGTGTTCGACCGTCACCAGGACGGTGGTCCGGGCGTGCCCGGGGCCCTGGAGCGTCCGGCGCAGTCCGGCATCGCCGACGCTCCGGTTGAACGCGACCAGCGCCGTCAGCACGGCCGTCGTGATCAGCACGGTGAGCAGGACGGCGGCGGCCAGCGGCAGCCGTCCGCGCAGCCGGCGCACGACGAAGCCGAGCATCGAGTTCCTCCCCCGTACGTCCACGGCGCATGATCGCCGGATAGCGGACGATGCTGTCAGATTCGTTCAACGAACGGAAGGGACTTGCGCGAATCAGGTGAGTAGTGAGCAAATTCCTTGCACCACGACTCCACACATCGTCAGTACGCCATGCACAGTTCAGGAATTCGGTCCGCGCGGGGACCTCAACGCACAAACCGCGACCGCGGGTTCGACAATCGGATAACGAAGGGAGACGTCACATGACGCAGCAACCGGACGTCATCGCCACCGCACCGATGGTGGCCGTGACCGACCTCCGGCGGAGCTTCGGCAGCGGCGAGCGGACGGTCCACGCGCTGCGCGGCGTCTCGTTCGAGATCCGCCGGGGCGAACTCACCGCCCTCAAGGGCCGCTCGGGCTCGGGCAAGACCACCCTGCTCAACCTCGTCGGCGGCCTGGACGCGCCGACCGGCGGCACCATCGCCCTCGACGGCACCGACCTCGGCGGCCTCGACGAGGACGGCCGGCTGGCACTGCGCCGGGAGCGGATCGGCTTCGTCTTCCAGTCCTTCGGCCTGATCCCCATGCTCACCGCCGCCGAGAACGTCGGCGTGCCGATGCGGCTGCGCAAGACGGCCCCCGCCGAGCGCGAGGAGCGCGCCCGCGCCCTGCTCGCCCTCGTCGGCCTCGCCGAGCACGCCAACCAGCGGCCCGGCGAGCTCTCCGGCGGACAGCAGCAGCGCGTCGCGATCGCCCGGGCCCTCGCCAACGAACCCGGCCTGATCATCGCCGACGAGCCCACCGGCCAGCTCGACTCGGAGACCGGCCGCGCGATCATGCAGCTGCTGCGCGCCGTGGTCCACAGCGAGGGCGTCACGGTCCTGGTCGCCACCCACGACCAGACGCTGATGGAACTCGCCGACCGGGTGATCGAGCTGAGCGACGGCAGGATCCTCGACTAACCGGCCTGGAGCGCCGCCTCGCACTCGCGGCACCGCCGGGTCCGCTGGGACGGCGGGTACCACGGCTCGCCGGGCCCGGACGGCCGGTAGGGCTCGCGCTCCAGGCCGGCCGTGTCGAGCCCGCAGAAGGTGACGGGACCCGGGTCCTCCGGCACGTCCGGGTCGGCCGCCGCCGCGTGCACGAACCGCACCCGGGCACTCAGGTCGACCTCGCCCGCGTCCAGGACCTCCGTGGACGGTTCGAGTTCCAGCATCACCACAACACCAGTCATACGTCGACCCTGCGCCAGACCTCCGCCGCCCGCACCCCCAGTGGCCCGACCGTCACCCCCGCGCGCGAAAGCCGACTGCGCGCGCCGGAATAATCCCCCGAATTCATTCCCCCCACGAATCGACCGGCATCACCGGCACGAATACGGCGGCCGGCGGGCAAAGTACGCCCGGCCCCGCACGCGCGAAAAGGCTCAGGCCGTCAAAACCCCGGGACCCGGGGCAGGTCCGGCTTCAGC
>NZ_JBHVPD010000001.1:0-3710 GCF_042887525.1 Kitasatospora sp. NPDC057936 | reverse complement strand
CCCCTCTTTTATTGGGGGGGCGGGCTCATCTCCCCCGCGCGCCGCCGCACGCTCGAATCGGCTCAGGCCGTCACACCGCCGGGAACGGGTCCAGGTCCGGCTTCAGCAGCTGACCGGCCGCCGGCACCTTCTGGTCCACCAGGTAGCGGGTGACCAGCTCGTTCAGGGCCTTGCTGCGGCCGACCGCGCAGTGCTCGATCGAGTCGACGCTGACCAGCACGGCGTTGCCCAGCTCCTGCTGCATCCGCTGCGCGAACTTGTACTGGGTG
This sequence comes from Kitasatospora sp. NPDC057936, assembly GCF_042887525.1. Classification (NCBI taxonomy): domain Bacteria; kingdom Bacillati; phylum Actinomycetota; class Actinomycetes; order Kitasatosporales; family Streptomycetaceae; genus Kitasatospora; species Kitasatospora sp. NPDC057936. The sequence continues at coordinate 3,441 of NZ_JBHVPD010000001.1, read as the reverse complement.
GCCGGGTCGTAGAGGTTCCCGATCACCATCACGGTGTTCGCGCTCTTGCGGTCCCACGGGCCGGCGAAGCGCTCGGCGTCGACCGCCGGGGCCGGCCAGCTCGCGCACGCCGGCGCGTCGAAGGCCTGGAAGCGGCCGAAGGTGGGCGACTCCTTCTCCCACTTGCGGGCCGCGTTGGCGAAGGCCCGGTCGTTCGACGGGTACGGCTTGTCCTGGCAGTTGACGGCCAGGTACGAGTCGTCGCCGGTGTACTCCGAGTCCGCCGGCGCCTCGCGCAGCGCGTGCGGCACGGCCACCGCGAGCCCCTTGGCGTCGTCGTCGGCGGCGGCCTTCGGGGCCAGCAGCGTGGCCGCGGCGGGCTTCTGGACCGCCTGGTACAGCGCCTGGAGCTGCTTGGCCAGGCCGGCCAGCCGGGACTGCGAGTACAGCGCGTTGGCGACCTGGTCGGTGAAGGTGCTCAGGGTGACCTTGCTGCCGTCGGCCAGCGTGACCGGGCCGTCGTGCAGGCGGTCGCGCAGCCCGTCGAACTTCGCCCGGGTGTCGCCCTCGCCGAACGCGCAGCGCGGGGCGCCCGCGGTCTGGCAGCGCTTCAGGAACTCGTCCAGGGCGATCTCGAAGCCGCCGGCGCGCTGGCGGTCGTACTCCAGGCCGTCGCTCAGGCGCAGGTCCGGGTCGACGTTGCCGTCGACGATGACCGCGCGGACCTTGTTCGGGTACATGGCGGCATAGGTGGAGCCGATCAGGGTGCCGTACGAGAAGCCGGCGAAGGTGAGCTGGGAGTCGCCGACGGCGCGGCGCATCCGGTCGAGGTCACGGACCACGTTGATGGTCGACATGTGCTCGATCAGCGGGCCGGCGTTCTTGCTGCAGGCGTCCGTGTAGTCCTGGTCGGCGTCCAGGGTCTGGTTGACCTCGGCCTTGGTGAGCGGCACGCCGATCAGCCGGGCCTGGAGGGCGTCCGCCTCCTCCTGCGTCTTGAAGCACTTGAGCGCCTGGCTCCGGGCCACACCGCGCGGGTCGAAGCCGACCAGGTCGAAGCGCGACTGGACCTCCGCCCCGAAACGGGTGGTGGTGGCCCACAGGTAGCCGCTGCCGCCCGGGCCGCCGGGGTTCATGAACAGCGAGCCGATCCGCTTCGCCGGGTCGCTCGCCCGGCGGCGCATCATCGCGATGCCGACCTTCTCGCCGTCCGGGTTGTCGTAGTCCATCGGCACCGGGTAGACGGCACAGTCGTAGATGCCCGGGTCCGGCTTGCTCGGATCGGGGTTGCACGGCTTCCAGGCGACGGGATCGACCTTCGCCTCTGCCGTCGGCGCCAGGTCGATCGGGGCGGCGGACGCGGCCACGGCGCTGCCGGTGACCAGGGCGAGAGCACAGGTGACCGCTCCGGCCAGCGTGGATATGCGGGACAAGGAACCTCCTCCGGGATGCAAGGGCGGCCCCAGCCTGTCAGCCCGTGATCTCCGTGTGAAGACCTTGTGGCACCGCAAATCAGCTGTGAATTATTCTGTGAATAGCCGGACTTGACGGTCGATTTACCCGTCGGCCGGCCGCGGGAGGTCGTCCTCGTGGTGGACGGCGAGACCGCCGGCCACGACTGCGCGTGCCGCCGGCCGGCGTCGCCGCCGAAATGACCTGACGCAAGCTCACCGTTCGGTTAACGTGCGCCACCGAACCACCTGACCAAGGATGTCGTGACACGTGACCCAGCACACCCGCCCCGCCGACCCGACGACCCCCGACAGCTTCATCACCCCGGTCGACCGCGTCTTCGTCCGCACGCACTTCGGCAAGCACCCCGAACTGGAGGCCTCCGCCTGGAGCTTGACGATCGAGGGCCTGGTCGACCGCCCCCTCGAACTGGACCTCCCCACCCTCCTGGCCCTCCCCCAGACGCACCTCACCGCCGTCCACGAGTGCCTGGGCAACCCGCTCCACCCCGACGTGCCGACCCGCGCCGTCGCGAACCTGGACTGGACCGGAGTCCCGCTGTCAACCGTGTTGGACCTGGCGGGCCCGCGCCCCGAAGCCCGGCACGTCTGGCTGGAGGGCGCCGACACCGGCAGCTTCGCCGACGAGCACGACATCGCCTACCTCAAGGACCTCCCCCTGGAGCAGGCACGCGCCGAAGTCCTCCTCGCCCACCGGATGAACGGCGAACCGCTGCTGCCCCAACACGGCTTCCCGGTCCGCGCGGTGGCACCCCGGATGTTCACCACCAACTCCGTCAAGTGGCTGACCCGCATCGTGCTCGCCGCGGAGCGCCCGGACCACCTGTTCACCACGCGCCTCTACACCCGCACCCACCCCGGCGAGACCGAACCCCGCCCGGCCCGCGAGATCGACGTCAACAGCAAACTGCTGACCCCCCGCCACGTACCCGCCGGAACAACCGAACTGGCAGGCCGCACCTGGAGCTACACCGACGTGGCGACCGTCGACGTAGCAATAGACGACGGCCCATGGCAGCGAGCCACCCTGGAACCACGCGGCACCCACCCCACCTGGCAGCGCTTCGCCCTCACCCACCACCTCACCCCCGGGCCGCACCGCATCCGCAGCCGGGCGACCGACAGCGCGGGCCGAGTACAGCCACCCGCAGGGGCACGCAACGAGGTCCACGAGATAGAAATCACGGCCTCCTGAGACTCCCCTAGTCTCCCCGCAGCGCGGCAGAGACCAGGCCACGAATCTCGTCCTCCCCGACCTCACCACCCCCCACGAGCCGGTCGAAGACCAGCCCGTCGATGCAAGCCAGGAGGGTCGTCGTGCGCTCAAGAGGCGCGACGACCCCCTGCGCAACGAGGAAGGCCCGCACGCGGGCACGCCCCGCGTTCTCCCGGGGAACGAGGATCTCGCGCAGTTCGGGATCACGGACGCTCTCCACGGCACACGCATAACGCGCCAACGAGCGGCGCCGCCCTTCCCCCGTGAGCCGTCGCCGGATCAACTCCCCGATCCCGGCGACCAGTTCATCCACCGAACCGATCGGCGGAGCCTGCTCCCCCAGGAACTGCAGCTCCCCCTGGTCCAGTTCCACCAGGCGACGAACAAGAGCGGTGAGCAACGCCTGCCGCGTGCGGAGGTAAGCCGAGGTCGTCCCCACGGGCAACCCCGCCGCCGCATCCACCGCCCGGTGCGTCAGCCCCCGAACCCCGGCGTCGGCCAGCACACCGATCGCCGCGTCCGCGAGCACCGTACGCCGATCACGAGTCTCACCCTGCTTCTGCCCCATCCCTCATTTCTACCTGCAAAAAAGACCCACCCCCCACCCCCGACCCCACCCACCCGACCCACTCACCTCAACCTCCCACCCACCCCTCATCCCTCCCCAGCGAGAGGGTGCGCTGCGGGAGGGGGTGGCGGAGGGGGTGGCCGCGGAGAGGGGCGTGACGGGTGATTTTCAGACTGCCAACGGTCTTAACCACCCACCCCACAGAG